>JAGLCZ010000041.1 GCA_023145975.1 Candidatus Hydrogenedentota bacterium
TATCCCAAGATTCAGATGAATATTCATTTCCAATTTGGAGCCTGCGAAAATACCTGTACGTGAGCTCGTTGTATGGGAAACAGAAAAGACCTGTGAGGTCTGAAAACCTCACAGGTCCATTTGAAATCAGAGCTAGGAAATTTACTTATACGCGTTTTCGGGATACGTATTTTGTATGCAGCAGTTTATGAGAAAGCTTGCCAAGGGGCGCCTTAAGAAATTCTTCATAAACCTGTGTAATTTCCGGGTTCTCATGGGACTTACGCAATTTCTTGCCTTCGTCTTCCTTGTAGATGGCTTCGATGCGTTTCAGGCGCACCTCATTCGTGGTAATGCGGGGCTGCCCGCCACCACCAATACAACCACCGGGACACGTCATGATTTCGATGAAGTGATAGTTCGCTTCACCGGCACGTATTTTTTCAATGAGTGTACGCGCATTACCAAGACCGTGCGCCACAGCAACATGCGCTTCGACACCTTCCAGGAAGGACCAAGCAGGAACACATCCTGCAAAAGTAACGGCGGCTTCCTTGATACCTTCAAGTCCCGCTACCGGGGTAACGTGCAGTTGATCGAAAGGAAGTTCTGTACCGGTTACAATCTCCCATGCCGTCCGCAAGGCTGCTTCCATTACACCGCCGGTATTGGCAAAGATATCCGCTGCGCCTGACCCCAGACCAATGGGTGAATCCTGCTTATCATCCGGCAGGTTGACGAAATCAATACCCGCTTCAGAAATCATCCGTCCCAATTCACGGGTGGTCAATACGATATCAACGTCCTGCACACCGCTGTCATTCATTTCAGGGCGCTGCGCTTCGTCTTTTTTCGCAGTACAAGGCATGATGGAAACTACGATCATGTCTTCTGCTTTCTTTCCGATTTTTTCTGCGTAGTACGTCTTTGCAATTGCACCGAACATCTGTTGTGGTGACTTACAGGTGGACAGATTATCAAGCATATCGGGATAGAAGTATTCGAGATATTTAACCCAACCCGGCGAACAACTGGTAAACATGGGTAACGCGACGTCTTCCTTGTCTACAAGTGCCTTCTTGAGGCGGGTCAACAGCTCCGTACCTTCTTCCATAATGGTAAGGTCAGCGGCGAAGTTGGTATCGAATACCGCATGGAAACCAAGTTTACGCAGAGCAGACACCATACGACCGGTAACAAGCGTTCCCGGAGGCAGATCAAAGCATTCACCGAGAGCAGCACGGATAGCAGGAGCCGTTTGGACAATCACTGTTTTTGTGGGATCATCCAGAGCGTCCCATACATCCTGTACCTGATCGCGTTCGGAAATGGCACCGACAGGACATACGGCAGCACACTGACCGCACTGCACGCAAACGACATCAGACAAATCGCTTGTAAATGCGGGACCAACAACGGTAGTAAAACCACGACCCTGCGGGAAAATAGCGCCTACACCTTGTACCTCATTACAAACGGTGACACAACGTCGGCAAAGAACACACTTTGCAGTATCACGCACGAGAGCCGGAGTGCTCTCATCAATGTGTGGTTTACTTTTTTCACCCGGATAGGTGATTTCACGGATACCAAGGCTGCGCGCCAATGCCTGTAATTCGCAATCTTCATTGCGATCACAGGTCTGACAGTCGCCAGCATGATCAGAAAGCAACAGTTCAACGACCATACGCCGACCCTCACGGGCCTTCTTGCTGTTGGTATGCACTTTCATTCCATCCGCCACAGGGGTAACACAGGAAGCAAGCAGGGTGCGAGCACCCTCAACTTCGACCATACATACACGGCAGGCACCGATGGCCTGTACATCTTCGAGATAGCACAACGTCGGAATTTTAATTCCGGCCTGTTTTGCGGCAGCCAAAACTGTCGTACCCTGGGGCACTTCTACCGCTATATTATCAATAGTAACTGTTGGCATTATATTGTCTCCTTATTAAGCGTTGACCTATCGGCCCGCAGTTTCATCAGTGGTCTCAGCGCAATAATCGCAACGCAGGCAACGCCTGGCTTCACGCACAGCAACACTTTCAGTAAAAGCCACTTCAACTTCATTAAAGTTATGTACCCGACGATCCGCTGGAATAAGTTTCATCTTGGCACGCGGGGCATCCAACGGCTCCTCATCAGGATCAAAGTCGGTAACCACATCATACTCTTCGCGCCAGAAAGCGTGCTCTTCGCCTGTGAGATATTTGTCCATACC
>JAGLCZ010000410.1 GCA_023145975.1 Candidatus Hydrogenedentota bacterium
ATAAATTCAGTATCCGGATATCGTTCTTGCAGCTCTTTGAGCATGCGCGGCATTTCCGGATCAGGTCTTTGGTGGTCAATAGCATCCAGCATTAGTACGGCAGGTATTTCGCCCCGTATTTTTTCTTCTTCAAAGTAGGTTTCAAAATGTTCCTTGAAGGAAGCATCGCTGAATTCAGCTTTTTTGATGGGGGTACGCACCAGAAAGTCAAAGGGGGCATAGCTTCCCTTGTCCACCAGTTTAAAATAAACCATGCGGCTGCCGTCGGGACCGATCCAAACAAACTGTGCAGGATAGTTCTCATCCTGGGTGCCGCGCCAGACGATTCCGGTTTTCAGACCGAAGCCGTTCATGATCATGGGTAACGCCGCAATATGACCGAACTGGTCAGGGGTATAGGCAAAATCCTGTACGGGGATATCCATTTCACGACAGATGCGGAAGCCGCGCATGAGGTTGCGCACCATGCTCTCGCCGGATACTAACCATTCATCCGGCAAGTTGTACCAGGGACCTGCGAGGAGACGGCGTTCTTTAAGGTGTTTTAGCAGTCGTTCCTTTTGTTCAGGACGAATAGCGAGGTAATCCTCCAGCATGATAGTTTGCCCGTCCAGATGAAAGGATTTATAGGAAGGGTCACGTTCCATAAGATCCATGACCTCATCAATTAATTCTACCAGCCACATACGGAATTCCTGGAACGGTTCGTACCATTCACGATCCCAATGGGTACCAACACAGTAATAGGCTTTCATGAGCTACTCCTTTTGGACACGCAGGTCCCTTATAACTTTTGGTGGGTAGTTTTTTATTCCGCTGTTATTTCGCGTATTGCATTTGCCAGCACGGCAAATTCCTGCCAGTCCAGCGTCTGGGGACGTCGCCCCGGATCTATACCGGCTATTTCCAGAGACTGAATCGCTTGTTCACGACTTAATCCGAGTATGCCGCCGGTTAGGGTGTTGCGCAGTGTTTTACGACGTTTGCCAAAAGCAGCCCGCACCACGCGCATCGTATGTGCCACATCCATACCGGGGAGCGGTGGTTCACGACGGCAGCGAAAACGCACAATACAACTGTCCACTTTGGGTTTGGGCAGAAAGCAGCTTGCCGAGACGCGATGTACAATATCGGTTTCTGCGTAAAGCCTTGCTGCAATGGATAGAGAACCATAGTTAGAAGCATTTACGGGTGCCGTCAGGCGTTCGCCTACCTCGAGTTGTGTCATAACCACAAGTCGTTCAAAGTACAGCGAGCTTTCCAGAAAATGAAATAATACAGGGGTGGTGATATAGTAGGGCAGATTGGAGATCATCTTCAATGATTTTGCGGCAGGAAGATATTCTTCTGTTAAGGCATCAAGTTCATGATTAAGGATGTCCCCGCGAAAAAGGCGAAGGTTGTCTTTGTCTCCAAATTGCTCTTCGAGACATGGCATAAAGGAGGCATCAATTTCCAGGGATAGTACCTGCCCTGCCTGTTCTATCAAGCGACGGGTTAAAGCACCCAGCCCTGCACCTACTTCAATGACACTGTCTTCCCGGGTTAATTCTGCGGAATTTACCATGATGGC
>JAGLCZ010000411.1 GCA_023145975.1 Candidatus Hydrogenedentota bacterium
CAGAAACCCTATCGCAAGAGTCTTATTGAATCCTTTGGTGCAAGCGTAATCGCGAGTCCAAGCGATACCACCGAAGTGGGAAGGCAAATGCGTGCAGACTATCCCGATACCCGGGGTAGTCTTGGCATGGCTATTTCGGAAGCAGTCGAAGTGGCGGTGTTGAGCGGTGGCACAACAAAATATAGTTTGGGAAGTGTACTCAATCATGTGTGTATGCATCAGACTATTATTGGACAGGAAGCCAAACTTCAGATGGAGAGTGTTGGCGATTATCCGGATGTTGTGATCGGCTGCTGTGGCGGCGGTTCGAATTTTGCCGGGATTGCATTCCCCTTTGTGAAAGATAAATTTGATAAGGGGCTGGATACTGATTTCATTGCTGTGGAGCCCAAAGCGTGCCCAACCCTTACACGTGGACCCTATGCGTATGATTTTGGTGATACAGGGAAGCTTACGCCGCTTATTAAGCAGTATACCCTGGGGCATAATTTCATGCCTCCGGGAATCCATGCCGGTGGTCTGCGCTATCATGGTGTGGCAGCAACTGTGGCACACCTCAAGAAACACGATATTATCCGCGCCATTGCGTTGTATCAAACCCCCTGTTTCGAGGCAAGTCTGCTCTTTGCCAAGACTGAAGGTATCATACCGGCACCAGAGTCCAGTCATGCTATCTGTGCCGCGATTGATGAGGCTGTCAAGTGTCGTGAAACAGGCGAGGAGAAAACCATTCTCTTTAATCTCAGCGGGCATGGCCATTTTGACATGACTGCCTACGATGCCTATTTGAGCGGAAAACTGATAGACGTCGAATTAGAAGAAGAAATATTGCAGCAGGGTCTTTCCAGTATTCCAGAGGTTGCAGACCCCAGTTAATCCGTTGTTTGAAATAGTTGTTACGCGGTTGTATATTCCGAAAGGTGATATGCAGCCGCGTATTTTTTAGTCCTTGTCTCCCCCACTCTGTATAACCGGATAATGGTACTGGATTAGGAGTTCCCGAAGAGTTCAGCGGTTATTTCGGCAATGATCGTGTTAAACGGATATTCTTCCAGACTATCAAGCATCTTATTATATCCTGTTAAACGAGATGCACGTGTTACAGGATTGGGGACTGCAACGCAATACAGCGAAGCCGCACGGGCTGCTGCAATTCCTTTGGGCGAATCTTCTACTGCAAAGGCATGGGCAGCCTTAATACCTAAACGATCCAATGCCAGCTTATATAAAGCGGGATCAGGTTTTACGTTCTCCACTTCATCGCCGCAGACAATCACATCAAAGAAATCGTATAAGCCCAATCGTTTCAGATGGACAGGAACCCAGTTGCGGCTGGAACTGGATACCACCGCCAATTTTACGCCTGTAGCCTTTACAGCTGCAATTGCTTCCCGTGCGCCGCATATTGCATTCTGTTGATTAACTTGAAGCAGGTAGCAGACCCGTCGTGCTGCATTCACGCTCTCCTTGTCAATAGGTGCGCCATACTCCTTTTCAAGCCAGTCAAGGGGATCAAAGACATCGTAGTTGTACCCGCCCACATTGGCGGCCCACAGTTCAAGAGGTAATTCGCAGCCGTGCGCTCGATAGGTATGCTGCCACGATTTGAACAG
>JAGLCZ010000412.1 GCA_023145975.1 Candidatus Hydrogenedentota bacterium
TAAATACGGTGCCTCGCGCCTGCACCACCTGCGCCTCAGTATTATTGCGAATTTCGTAGGCACGCTGTGATGCCAAATATTTAATCAGTAGCCATGCCTCTTCAGGATGTTTACATCCTGTAGGCATGATATACGCAAAACCGCCGCACCAGCCAATCTGCGGTAATCCTTCAGGTGCCGGCGCAGCCGCCACACCAAAACGCAGGGAACGCCGCTGTGTCGCAATTATATCCAGAAAATAATCACCGTCTATTTTCATGGCAATACGACCCGCCACAAAGGGGTCAAGATCGCCTGCCTGCACAGAAGTCTGAAACGCTGCTGCCGCCTCCGCGCCACCAATAATATCGTATAATTCCGTAACATAACTAAGTGCTTCGACAATACGCGTATCGGTCAGGGTACAAGTACGCCCATCGTCACTCATGAACTTACCGCCGTTCAGCCACCCATAAATATACAGCCAGGAATTACCGTAGTTGGGGATAAATCCTACCTGCCGTAAACGCCCGTCATCATCAAACTTCGTCATGATGCGCGACGCTTCCTTCAACTGTTCCCAGGTTCGTGGCGGTCCTACTTTACTCGGATCATCCGGGTCTGTACAGCCTGCGGCAAGTAACTCAACCTCATATCGCTGCAGTAAATCACGGTTGTAATACAGGGCGCGGTTATCCGTGTCAGCGGCAATACCAAAAACCTCGCCATCGTAGATAGTCTCTTGCCAGCATGGCTCAAAAAACATATCAGGATGAAGTGTATCCGGATCGTCCGCACGATCGCGCAGGTCGCTATCAATAAATCCCTGAAGCGACATAAAAGCGTTTCGCGCCGCCCACTCACTTACAGCAAAACGATCAAACCAAACTACATCCGGTGGATCGCCTCCCGCAATCGAGCAAACAAGACGTTGCGGATCTCCCGTACGATCAAGCATAGCGCTTTGCCCTACCGTTACCCGAATATGTGCCTTGCCTTCTGTACCGTCATAGATTTCTTCAAAATCACGGATCATATCTATGGCGAGCAAGTCCAATTCATTACCCCAGAAATATAAATCCACGGGT
>JAGLCZ010000413.1 GCA_023145975.1 Candidatus Hydrogenedentota bacterium
AGTCCTTCATTAATGTTACCGGTCAACATAAGGGATGTAGCTGTATATAGATGTGATTCCCGAGGGGTGTTACTATTCTTGCTGGCAGTATTGAATGAAACCAAAGCGTTTTCGAAGTCTTTTTTTTGTTCTTGCGCAAGCCCCAGGTAAATATGGGGTAAAACAGAGAGAGGAAGTTGCTGCGCTATTTCCCCCCATGTTTCAATTGCCTGTGCTTCGTCTCCTAATTTATCAATGAGGGTATTGATGCGGACTGCACCTTCATAGGATTCCGGTTCCGACCCCATAAACTGTGTGTAATATAAGAGTGCCGAAGCGTATTCCTTTTCTTCCCTTTTAATATCCCCTGCAAACAGTAATGCAATTGCGTGATCTGTTGAGTACCGATATGCCGTGCTATATGCCGTTTCAGCGTCGGAATAGTTTTCCTGTTCTTGCCAATGCCGTCCTATTCTAACCAGATACTCTGCGGATTTGGCAGTCTTTTCAGGGGACACCGTACTCAAGCGTGTAAAATACGCTGCTGCTTGCTGATATTCGGCCTGTTCATAGGAAATATCTCCCATAGTTTCCAGTGCTACGCTGTTCTTGCTATGATTTTCCAAAATCACGTCGAATATTGCGCTTGCTTTTTTGTCATGGCCCAGGTCATGGAGGAGAAGGCCTGTTTTCTCCATCAACCGCAATTTTTCTGTTGGATTACGTTCAATTGAAAGCGTGCGTTCCAGGTATATGAGTGCCTTTTCTTTATTTCCGGAAGCTAGCAATACGTTTGCAGATCGTTTTTGTGCGTTCAGATTCAGCGGAAGATGGTTTGCAACCTTTGGGGTTATTTCAGCCAGGCGCTGCATATTCCGTGCACCATTTTCTGAATCCTGGCTGTTTTGAATGCGCTCCATAATGAATTGTCGTGGTGCCTTCCCCAGGTAATTCTTCATGTACACTACGGTCATTGGCAGTGAAGCAGGTTCAACCAGAGATCTGGCAGGAACGGCTTCCACCACTTCCATCAGTTCGTAAGAAGAAAAGGCTTTGCCTTCAACCAGTTCAGCGGCAAAACCCAGTACAACTTCGGCGGGCTGCACCTCTACCAGCCAGGCATCGCTGCCAACAAGTGATTTCCAACCTCCCCATACATCATACTGGTTGGGTTCCTGCTGCAACAGCATTTCTATGCAATATACACGCGGTTGCCCCGGCGAGTAGTACGCCAGCCTTGCGGCAGAACCATAACTTGTGCTGAAAATAAAAGAAGACGGGGCATCTTCGTATCGCGCACGAGCGTGCCATAATTCCGGCCATTTGTATTTTATAGGATGTTTCTCATGTGGCATATTGCCGGACAGAATCAGGACTGCGGCAAATATGAGTATCGTTATGTGCAGCACAAATGTGACCAGGAATCCTGAAAAGAGTAAATGCTTGTACTTTGGCCAATAACGATTGAGAACCAGAGCATAATAGCCGCATCCCATAGTCGCACCTATCCATCCCGGATACGTCCAGTGAGGGTAAATAGCGCGTGTTGAGGCAACGTACAAATAGAACAGTATCGGAATAATAGAGGACATCAACAGCAGTATGCCTCCGGGAAAGGAACGTCGTCTATAGAGCATTATCAATAGAATAATTGTATAAAGAACGAAGGGGAGAGGGCCTATCATCAAAATTTGCCCAAGCAGCAGTTCGCTCCAGGATTCCAGATTGGAGTTTTCCAGGATTTTCATGGTGTGTTTTATTGATACCCAGGAAAGCTGAAAGTTCCAGTAGATAACGCCCAGGTTCATCACTAGGGCAATGCTTAGTGAGACCCAAATCCCGCGACTTCTCCATTGCTTTGGAGAATACCAGGTCAGGTGAACAAGAAAAGGTATCAGCAGAAAGACCATCGAGTATTTGGAAAGAAAACCTAGACCGAGTGTGATTCCTAGTGCAAACCAGCCGTTTTTGCTTCGGCGTAACGCGCGCCAATAAAAATAGATGGCCAGAATCCAAAACAAGTACATCAGATTATTGGTGGTGATATGGATAAGGTTGTTTAACTGTTGTGAATCCATCAGCAGGATATAGACGACAATCCAACCTGCCAGAGAGAAATGAAAAAGTCTGTATGCGAGCCTGTAGGCGACAAAAAGATATGCCAGTGCCAACAAGGTACCGGGTAACCTTACCGCCCATTCTGTATGTCCAAATATTGTTGTTGATATCCGAATCAAATAAGCGATAGCGGGGGGCTTGCTGGCATAGCCTAGGTCGAGATTTCTTGACATATCCCAGTATAAGGCCTCGTCGTCCTGTAGAGGCAACTGAAGTTCGAACAGCATCAAAGCAGCAAGAAAGATGGTTGCCATTAAGATGAAGATGACACAGCGCCTAAAGAGTGTGAAAAAGTATTCATCTGGCTGTGCAAACAGGGGTCGTGAAAACATTAGAAAGTCCTGTAGAGCTTGCAGCAGCGAGAGCAGCCTGGAATATTTCCGCCACAGCTTCGGAGGGCACGTCTAAAACGCACAGACTGTTCGTTGTTGAAAATTGTTGGAAGCGATTGTTGGCGAATATTTCCCAGAATAAGGGGTAATGATTGACATGCTACGACGTCACCATACGGGTTGATACGTGCATCTGTATAGAGGTAAGAGCACCGTCCTTTTGGATGAAAATCACCTTCGTACCAAGATGGCAGTGCATCTTCGCATAAATCCGGCTTCACAAATACGGGTAGTCCAACGCTGGTTCCATATGACTGGGCTGTATTTACAGCTTTTTCAATGGCTTTTGCATTACAACGCCCTGTTTTTTGAATGGGTACGCTTAATGGGGAAGGCGTTTCATCATCAAACAAAGAATTCCAGACGTGTTCGTGGGCGTTCACTTCTTTTTCTGTAATAAAAGTTTCATGCTGTAACGTAAGCGCGTGTGCCCCTGCTTGTGCGACTTCTTCAACCAGCTGCTGCAGGTGATCCATATTCTCTTTTATGATGACACAATTCACGAGAATGCGGGTTTGTGGGCTAATGCGTCT
>JAGLCZ010000414.1 GCA_023145975.1 Candidatus Hydrogenedentota bacterium
GTGATGATGGCTTGCATTGTGAATAGCGGTTATCGTATTTATCCGTATCTTTACCCAAACGATACGACCCCTTCTCCAGAGAAACTATTTTCTGCTACCACTATTAAATATATCGTAGAGGGGCTTACCCTCTGTGTTGAAAAGGGACCGCCTTCACCGACTGGAACGGGGCATAATGCGTATATTCCGGGGATGCATATTATCGGAAAAACTGGAACTGCGCAGGTAGTATCCCTAGCAAACCTGGAAGGGTATGAAACCCCGGAAGACATACCTTATGAGAAGCGCCATCATGCATGGTTTGTTGCAGGTGTTCTCGACCGGACGCCGAAGATAGCCTTATGTGTTCTCATCGAACATGGACACGCTGGAGGGGCGGTAGCGGCACCGGTGGCGCGCAAAGTCATTGAATATTTCTACGGCAATCGCGAAAAAGACTCTGCGCTTGCCCTGACAGTAGAGGAGCTATAAGGGTATGTCTTATTCCGGGCGACAAATGCAGCATAAGAATACCAGCGTAACTCTTGTTAATTTTCGTAACTTGTTACATATTGATTTATGGTTGCCTTTGATTGCGGTAGCATTGGCTATTATTGGTTGGTTTGTGATGTATAGTGCTGCACGCAGCACAAATATCCTTTATTTCAACAGGCAAATTCTTTTTTTCTTTATCGGTATTATTGCTCTGGTTTTTTTTGTGAGTCTCGATTATCGTTTTTTTGTCAGTATGGCGCCCTTATCTTATTTTGGCGCTGTGATCCTTCTGCTGGCTGTAATGTTTTTTGGGACGGTTGTGAAAGGAAGTGAGCGTTGGATTTCTCTTGGATCTTTTCGGCTGCAGCCCTCTGAATTTACCAAACTCGTTATGGTCTTTACTCTCACTTGGTACTTAACAAAAATAGGCGATAAAATAAAAAAAGCGCACTGGTTTTTATTGACTTTTTTTATTACAGCCATTCCTATGGGCTTGATACTTAAACAGCCCAACCTGGGTACGGCTGCTTCCCTTGGACCCTTGACGCTTATTATGTTGTATATCGCCGGCTGCAAAAAACGGCATTTGGCGATTATAATACTTTTGGGACTTTCGCTTGTGCCGGTACTATGGTGGCAAATGAATAACTTTGATCCCAAAACACCTACCCAGTCGCGTACCTTCTTTGAACTCAAACATTATCAGAAAATGCGTGTCTATACCTATCTGAACCCGGAGTATGATCCGAGGGGAAGCGGTTGGCACACATTACAAAGTAAGATTACCATCGGGAGTGGCGGGTTATCCGGGAAAGGGTATATGCAAGGTACACAAACCCGGCTAAATTATCTGCCGGAGCATCACACCGACTTTATATATTCATTGCTTGCTGAAGAATTTGGATTTGTAGGGGCTATTGCAGTTATTGCTTTGTTTCTGATCCTACTGCTCCGTGGGCTTCTTTTTGCCTACGATTCGTCAGATATGGCAGGCACATTGCTTGCCACAGGGGTCATTACGATCTTTGCATTCCACATTTTCGTCAATATAGCAATTACAACAGGAATGCTTCCCGTTACAGGGATTCCACTGCCATTTCTAAGTTACGGCGGTTCTTTTTATTTGACTACGATGGCAGGAATTGGCATTCTATTGAGTGTACGTTTACGTAGACAAGCCTACTTACATCTGGAAGGATTTTCCAATACAGGGCACGTAGCCATTTATGAAATGAGAAAATAGGTCGTTTTTTCTATTGCTGAACAATGAGAGCAAAATAATATTTTGCTATGCTATAGTAGTACTAACAACAGGAGATACTCGTATGTACACCAATTCTTTCAAATATTTTAGAAAAATCTTCACATGCTTTACAGTGCTTATTGCATTGTTCTGCATCGTTGCCCCCACAGATCTGATTGCCCATGAATCACCTTCTGTATATGATGTGGTAACGAATATCCGTGCGCGCCTATCAAATACTTTTCCACTGGAGGAAGTGAATAAACTTTCTGTAGAACAGATTGCAGGGCAGTTGACTGCAGAAGAACGAGATGTTCTGGGAAGTGGACATATACGTTTTGAGGTCAATGTTCCTGTGCGGGTATATGTATTGATTGATCATGATTTTACAAAGAAAATTCCCCTTGAGCCTTTTTGGATTGATGATCGTGCTTTTTCAAAGACCGCCTATACGGTATATTGCGGTTTGGATAAATATGTTGCGTATTCGAAAGAATTTTCTGCGGGGATCATAGGGCTTGGTGTCAATTCGCTGAGTGGTGCCCACCATCATTATTTAGTAGCACTTGAACCGATAAATAGTAGTGATACCGTAGTGTTACTTAACGTCTATCCTGCCTATCAAACCGTTGGAAAACTTGAGGTAGGGGAGGATGCCTTTACTGATACAGAGCCCGATGCTATAACCGCAGTGTCTTCTGAACTTAAAGGTTTGACACTATTGCGGGTTGATCCGTGGCGACATCGGGATGCACGTCTGACCTCTATCTATTCAGAAACCAA
>JAGLCZ010000415.1 GCA_023145975.1 Candidatus Hydrogenedentota bacterium
CTGTATACCCCAGGTAGCGGGATACCGCAACCTGGGGCTATGATATGAAATCCCGTTGGGATTTTGAATGCCAAATACTAATCTCATCTGGCAGGTAAAAGATGTGGATAATGACAAGGTCCCGATACGGTACAATGATGTCTGATGCCATTCGTCATTGCGAACGCAGTGCGGCAATCTGACTTTAGCCGATGACCTCTGGAAACGAGATTGCTTCATGATATTCACAATGGCGGATGGAGTAGGCGTACCTTTTCCCGGGGGACAGGAATGTCCCCTCTTCGTCCTAACTTGACACCTGAAAATATTTTCAGTATACTGGTCCCCGGTTTATACGATACGTCGTCTAGGGGGCGACAGAAATTCAGGAGATTAGATCATGGAGATGAAGGCGTTGATCGGGTATGGTGCGTCGGAGACGATAACAACCCTGTGGTGTGAACAGCAGGGAAAACGACTCTTACCTTTGCAGGAACAGGCAGTACGTGCATACGGATTGTTCGGGGGTGGGAACCTGCTGGTGCAGGCGCCCACGGGTTCGGGAAAAACTTTCGTGGGAGAAATGGCGGCGGTACACGCGGCATTGCAAGGGAAAAAGACGGTCTATTTGTTACCGCTGAAGGCGCTTGCAGAAGAAAAATACCGGGTGTTTCGAAGGCGTTACCGTGCTTATGGTATCCGCGTGATCATTTGCACACGGGACCATCGTGATTTTGACGGTGCTTTCGAACGGGGCGATTTTGATATTGCCGTGGTGGTATATGAAAAGCTGGAACATCTGGCAACGGCACGTCCTGAACGGGTACGCGAATTGTCGTTGGTGGTGGCAGATGAGTTGGAGGTGCTTTCAGATGTGGAACGGGGTGCGGCAATCGAAGCGTTACTGACCCGGCTTATTATTGCCGGGGTGCGTATTATTGCTTTGTCCGCTGTGCTGGGCGAGGCAGCACAGATTGCGTTGTGGCTGAAGGCGCAGTTATTGGAATATGAGCGTCGTCCCGTTGAGTTGCGGTATGGCGTACTGCATGAGGGCATTTTCCAGTATCGCGGTCACAATAATCAGGAGGAAGGGGAAGAAATACTGCTCCCATCTCATGGCGATACCTTCCGGGAAGAGATTGTGAATACGGTACGCCACCTGGCAGAAGCAGGGGAAAGCTGTCTGGTATTCGTAAAATCCCGCCGTGAAACCCGGCAGGGTGCGGAAGTGCTGACCCACCACCTGTCTCTGCCCGCAGCACCCCTTGCCATCGAGAAACTGCGTGACTGTGAAGCAACCCGTTCCCGGGACTTATTGTTACACACCCTTGAGATCAGTACCGCCTTCCACAGTGCTGATTTACTGCCCGAAGAACGGCGGATTGTTGAAGAGGCGTTTCGTATTGGTGAGGTGAAAGTACTTGTAGCAACCAGTACGCTGGCTACGGGCATGAATCTGCCTGCGCGTAATGTGTTTATGAATGCTGATAAATGGATTTATGATCCCTGCCTTGATTTGCCCTGGCGTACGCCTATTTCACAGGGAGAATTCGAAAATATGAGCGGACGCGCCGGGCGTTATAGTGAAGGAAACGCAGCACCTGATCCTGGACGCGCTATCCTGACGGCGGCTTCCTTCTTTGAGCGGGATGCGCTGTGGCAGCGATATGTGAAGGGGATGCGCGAATCGGTGGTACCGCAGCTGGCGCAAGCACCGCTGGAGGATCATGTGCTGCGTCTGATTGTTTCCCGTACGTGTCGTACTTTTGACGGGCTGGATAATTTCTTTGCACAGACTTTGTCTGCAGCCCGGACGGGGGAGCAGCTGCCCCATGACGAAGGGATGAGATTTCCTGTTGCTGCGGCAATACGGCGTTGTCAGGCAGCAGGTATGATCCGTATCCTCAGTGAGGATAGCGCAGCGGTTGGGCTCGATGACACGGATGATTTTATGGGGTTGACCTTTGATGCGGAACCTGCCGGCAGGGTGGCAGCGATCAAAGGGATATCTCTTCGTTGTGCCCGGGTACTGCTCCACTGGACCCGTTTATCTGAACAGCGAAATTGGCAGCCCCTTGATTTATTGATTACCCTGGCACTTGCCCCGGATGCACGACTGCGCCAGATAGCATTAACCCAATACGAATATAAGACGCGTGATTATCCGGGCAGATTAAAAAAACAAACGGAAAGTCTGGAATGCAATCGGGACACGCCATTAAACCGGCTGCGGAAGAGTCGTATTGCACCCCTCTACGATGAAGCACGTGCCGTTAAAACCGCGCTGTTTCTTAACGACTGGATCGATGAAATACCGCTGCAGGAAATTGAAGAGGAATACGATATTACTGCCGGTCAAATACGTACGGCAGCGGATCAGCTGTCCTGGTTGGCGGATGCGGCGGCCTCCCTTGCCGATGCCGAAGAACAGACCGTTGAATTTGCGGATGCCGTCCGTGTATTTGCTGAACGGCTGCGTTTTGGGGTTCGCGACGAACTGCTGGCGACGGCACGGCGGGTACCGGGACTTGCCCGCAGTGTGCTGCTGCGTTTTGCCGCTGCGGGACTGGGCAGCCCCGAAGCACTTCGGAACACGCCCCTGTCCACACTCGAACGATGGATGAGCCCCGCACAGGCGCAGCGACTGAAGCGGTGGGCAGGGAAAGAAGGGATAAAGCAGGACGACGTAGAAGAGCCGATACCCATGCCGCTGCTGACGGTGGATGATACCCGTCCCGGAGAAGTGGAACTGGGGGGACATGCGATAGCATTACAGGAGAAGCAGTACCGGCTTATCCGTATTCTGGCGATGCAGCCCGGTCAGTGTGTTCCTTATGCAGCTATCTATCGGGAAATATGGGGCGATGTTGTTGTTGAAGACAATCAGATGCACTATCAAAAACGGATGCTCATAAAACGACTTGCCACTGCCGGTGCAGAATACAACGGGATTATCGGCACCGTTATTAAACGCGGGTTCACGTTGAAACTGACCCCCGAACAGGTATGCCTGCGTATTGCTGATCCCTGTACTGCAGGACCGTATTGATAGCCCCCCAAAAAATTCGTTTCTATCCCTTTTCATAAGGTCAAATGGGTAAACTTCGGGCGGACACATAGGTCCGCCCCTACGATACGTTTCTATCCCTTTTTCATAAGG
>JAGLCZ010000416.1 GCA_023145975.1 Candidatus Hydrogenedentota bacterium
TGCACGCCTGGGCGGTGTGCTGGCATTGGGTTTGGCAGTCGTCGGTTTGTTGTACTACCTTCCCCTGCATGATGTCCCCTTTATGCCGCTGTTCAATACTGCATTTGGTGCGTGGGCGTTTGTGGCAGCTGCCATAGTATGTGGTGCAGGGGTACTCCATAAAAAACAGGAGGAGGAGGAATCGCATCTCATACTGTTGACGGGGGGCTTGGCACTGACTGCACTGGTATTGACCTGCTTTCTACTTACAGTGGAAACTTTTCAGTACTGGCAATTGCAGGATGGGCAAAACTGGTTCGTGAATGCTTCTGCCTCATTGATAGTGTTATGGACGGTTATCCCTGCTTTGCTTGTTTATGCGGTGGTGCTGTGGCAGCGGACACCCTTGGTTTGGGCGGCAGAGGGTGCTTATGCATTTTCCCTGTTGGTTTTTCTCTTTTGTATCGGCGGCATGGAAAAGGATACCGGTACACTTATGCTCAACGTTTTTTTTCTGCCGCGCCTGATTTTTCTTCTGGCTTTATGGCAGGGGATTGCTGTTTTGAAGAAGGAAATGCCCTTTGATACGCGTATAGCTGTCCGCTGGTTAGAACTGGCCGGCTATGCTTATTTGGCATTGCTGTCTTGTATTGAACTGATTCGCTGGGGCAAAGAGACAGAAATGTTATCGAGTGATATGGCGGTGGGTATGGTGTCAGCGGTCTGGGCATTTCAGGCATGTGCGCTGATCTGGTACGGTTTGATTACGCGCAATCAGCTTCGGCGATATGCAGGATTTGTATTATTTGCAGTGACAGTAGGAAAGACCGTTTTTGTGGATGTGTTCGAACTGGAAGCGGTGTATCGCATTGTATCCTGGTTGGGTGTGGGTATGCTGCTTGTAGTTGCGTCGTTGTTGTATCAGAAATATAGTGTTTTACTTCTTGCTGAAGATAGTATCGATACGGAGTCTCCACCGAAAAACCGGAAGGGGAATCCTGAATGAAACGCAGATAGTCAGGGTTGATCCGACGGATCGGATAGATCTGTTGGATCCGGTAGATATTGCTTGTTCCTGAGAGTTCGTCAGAGAGGGATATTACCGGGCATTTCCCCTCAGGACAGCAGGATGCGTTGGCCGGTTTCGGCGGCATTGTATGCGGCGAGTACCATTTCAGCGGCGATACGGCCGTCATCTCCGGTGGCGGGGAGGGGCGTATCATTGATCATGGCATCGATCCAGGGACGGGGTACGGCTCGGATGCGTACCCCATGATCCGTCGGGATGGTGACATCGGCAACCTGCCAATCCCTTTCACCGTAGATGAAATGCCGAATGGCAGGGGCATCGGGGTGCCGGGGAACGCCGCAGGACGGACCGTCCCCGTAATTCTGAATGAGGCAGCCTTT
>JAGLCZ010000417.1 GCA_023145975.1 Candidatus Hydrogenedentota bacterium
AAAAAGTGCAGGTAATCGGTATTCGTGATGAAATCCAGGAAACAACGGTAACAGGGGTTGAAATGTTCCGTAAGTTGATGGACGAAGGCGAAGCGGGCGACAATGTGGGTCTGCTGCTGCGCGGTATAGATCGCGAAGATGTAGAACGCGGTATGGTAGTTGCCCATCCGAAGAGCATTACGCCCCATACGAAATTTGAAGGCGAAGTTTACGTACTGAAGAAAGAAGAAGGGGGTCGTCACACGCCTTTCTTTAATGGATATCGTCCGCAGTTCTATTTCCGTACCACGGATGTAACAGGCGCACTCACCCTTCCCGAAGGCGTTGAGATGATTATGCCCGGTGATAATATTACCATCACAGGTGAACTGATTATGCCTATTGCCATGGATGAAGAATTGCGCTTCGCGATTCGTGAAGGCGGTCGTACCGTAGGTGCGGGCGTTGTTACGAAGGTTATTGAATAATAACTCAAACCCTGTTTATAACAAGGTTGAGCTATACAATACATTTTAATAGGAAGAATCTGCAAGAATAATGGAGTTGTACCTGCCCTGGCAGGCGCTCTCTCCTTTTGCGGCTTCTGATATTCGTGCAGGGGTGTAGCACAATGGCTAGTGCAGCGGCCTCCAAAGCCGAAGGTTGGGGGTTCGAGTCCCTCCACCCCTGCCACTTTTGTTCGTAATAAGAAATAGTCGGAGTTAATACGCCCTGTTTCAATAAGGCTGAAAGAAATACTATGGCGAAGCAAATAACCGTGGAAAAACGCCCTGGCATCATTGCACGTATCCAGACTTTCTTTGAGGATATTGTCAATGAACTAAAAAAAGTCACCTGGCCCACACGTGAGGACCTGGTGGCATCAACAAAAGTAACTTTGTTTTTGTTGCTGGTAATGGCATCCATCATCTTTGTCTATGATAGAGTTTTTGGATTCCTAATAATGCAAATTTTAAGTTTCGCAAGTTAGGGAGACTGTTTTGACGGAGAAAGATTTCCAAGAACAGCCCGAAAATATTGAGGGCGAAGATATCGAAGAAGAAGCGATAAATGAATCGGTGCAGTTACGGGAAGTACCCGATGACGGCATCGAGCGTCGCTGGTATGCACTACATGCGCATTCGGGTCAGGAAAGCATGGTGCGGGAAATGTTATTATCCCGTGCAGCAGAGCTTGAGAAAAACAAGCTGTTAGTCAATGCTTTTGTACCCATCGAAGAAGTGGAAGTTATGCGTGGCGGTGAGAAGCGTATGTCAAAGCATAAGTGTTTCCCAGGATATGTACTGGTACAATTACCGATACACCCTGAAAAGTATGCCGACCTGTGGCATATGATTAAGGAAACACCCAGTGTAACGGGTTTTATCGGCTCACGCACAGTACCTGTTCCTCTTGAGGACAGCGAAGTGCAATCTATCATTGAGGTGGTACTCGGAGAGCGGGAACGCCCGAAACCGAAGCTTGATTTTGAAGTCGGTGAACGCGTACGAATTAATGACGGTCCCTTTGCTAATTTCCTGGGTCGAATCGAGGAAATCAATACAGAGCAAAGTCTTGTTGTGGTTATGGTTGAAATTTTTGAACGCCAGACAAACGTTGAAGTTGAATTCTGGCAAATAGAACAAATCTGAATGGAGTGAAGGTTATATGCCTCCCAAGAAAAAGAACATTAAAGCACTGATAAAATTGCAGGTCAAAGCAGGTCAAGCCAATCCAGCGCCGCCCGTCGGACCCGCACTCGGTCAACATGGTGTCAATATCATGGATTTCTGCAATCAGTTCAACGAACGCACTCGTGAACAACAGGGATTGATCATTCCTGTGGTAATCTCGGTGTTTGACGATCGCAGTTTCTCTTTTATTACCAAAACGCCACCGGCGGCAGTGCTGCTTAAGCGTTCAGCAAAACTTGCCAAAGCATCCAGCGAACCCAACAAAATCAAAGTTGGAACAGTGACAGATGCCCAGGTCGAAGAAATTGCCCAGCTGAAAATGGAAGACCTCAATGCGGCCTCCCTTGAAACTGCCAAGAAAATGATCCGTGGTACAGCACGCAGTATGGGACTGCTTGTCGAAGGATAAATTGTTCCGGTCTTCTGCCGATTACATGATAGAAAATATGAAACTACAAACGTGGGAGGAGCATTGTTCCGCTTGCACCACGGAAGGAAGCAAAAATGTCTAAGCCCAGTAAAAGAACGACAACGATTCGCAGCAAAGTCAATACAGACGACACCTATCCCCTTAAGGAATGCGTGCAGTTACTCAAAGAATGCGGCACTGCAAAATTTGACGAGACCGTTGAATTAGCATTCTTCCTTGGTGTCGACCCGCGTCATGCTGACCAGATGGTGCGCGGCTCAGTAGCACTTCCCCACGGTACCGGCAAAACAGTGCGTGTCGTTGTTTTCTGTGAACAGGAAGACCAGATAGCTGCAGCAACAGAAGCAGGTGCCGAGGAAGTCGGCAGCGAAGATCTCGTCAAAAAAATACAGGGCGGCTGGACTGACTTTGACGCTGCCGTTGCTACCCCCGGTATGATGCGTCTCGTAGGACGTTTGGGTAAAGTACTTGGTCCGCGCGGTTTGATGCCCAGCCCCAAAGCGGGTAGCGTTACCAAAGACGTTGGGCAGGCGGTAAAAGAAATTAAAGCGGGTAAAATTGAGTTCCGTGTCGATAAGAATGCTAATATTCATGTACCAATTGGTAAAATTTCATTCTCCCCTGAACAAATAGAAGAAAATGCAGCATGTGTTCTTGAAACGATTGTCAAAGCACGACCGGGCGCCTGTAAAGTTACTTATTTGAAGGCCTGCACTATGAGCAGCACCATGGGACCGGGTATTAAATTGGATACTTCAGCCGTTATGGCGCAATACCGTTAGAACCCATAGAATCACGGCTGCAGTAAAGCCCTGAAATCAACTATCTTATTCGGGTCATTCACCAACATACCGGTTAATGGCCCGTTTCCTTTATTATAGTAGCTGTGTTGTAAACTTAAATCTCATCGGTAAAGGATAACAAATATGAAAGTACAGGATTTTTCTTATCAGGTGTGTATGCGTACAATGGAACTGTTGGAAACCACACAGCACTATAAAATTTCTGAAGCACATCGCAAAGAAGTACATGCCGCCATCCATAGTGAACTGGATGCACTTATACAAAAATCTATGTCCAGGAAAAAAGGATAACTCCACAACAGATATAGCGTTCATACTGCCCATAAAATCTAGATCAACCTGTTAAAAAAACATGGAGTATATTGTCATGGAAAAACTGTGGGGAGGGAGGTTCGAATTACCGCCGCACGCACTCATGGAAGAACTGGGTGCCTCA
Organism: Candidatus Hydrogenedentota bacterium; assembly: GCA_023145975.1. Taxonomy (GTDB): domain Bacteria; phylum Hydrogenedentota; class Hydrogenedentia; order Hydrogenedentales; family CAITNO01; genus SLFT01. The sequence continues at coordinate 3,343 of JAGLCZ010000417.1, forward strand.
GTAGCTTTTGATGCGCGTCTTGCGCCATGGGATATTCGTGCAAGCATTGCCCATGCGCGTATGCTTGGTAACTGCAATATTATCAGCGGGCAAGACAGCAAAGATATCATCGCAGGACTCGAAAAAATCCTGCTGCAGGTGCAGGAAAAAGAAATCACCTGGTCTTCTGCACTGGAAGATGTACACGGAAATATTGAAGCCATACTCACTGCTGACATCGGCGAGGCAGGAAAAAAACTGCACACGGCGCGCAGCAGAAATGATCAGATTGCCACAGATGTGCGCTTGTGGGCACGAGACCAGACCGATGCCATTCTGTCACTGCTGACGCGAATACAAAAATCCATTGTGGATTTTGCAGAAACACATATAGAAGTGGCACTACCGGGTTACACCCATCTACAACCTGCACAGCCTGTGTTACTCGCCCATCATGTCCTGGCGTATTTCGAGATGTTTAAACGCGACCGGGAACGATTCAGCGAACTACGCAAACGCATCAATATTATGCCGCTGGGATCTGCTGCACTCGCAGGAACCCCGCATCCCATTAACCGGGAACAGGTCGCGCAGGAACTTGGCTTTGACGCCCTTTCCGCCAACAGCATGGATGCCGTTTCTGATCGGGATTACCTGATCGAATTTTGCGCTGCCTGTGCGATGACAATGATGCACCTGTCGCGATGGAGCGAAGAATTGATCCTGTGGAACAGTCCCGCCTTTGGCTTTATTGAAATCGGCGATGCCTTCACTACAGGCTCAAGCATTATGCCTCAGAAAAAAAATCCTGATGCCGCTGAATTAATCCGCGGCAAAACCAGCAGAGTCTATGCCGATCTGGCTGCCTTGTTAACATTGATGAAAGGAATCCCCCTTACTTACAACCGTGATCTGCAGGAAGATAAAGAGGTGGTGTTCCATGCATCAGATACGGTTCAGCTTTCTCTGGCAGTATTTGCAGAAATGCTGCCGACCCTCCGTGTTAATACCCCGCAAATGACGCATGCGCTGACACAGGGGTTCATGGCAGCCACCGATCTTGCAGACTATCTCACCACCCGGGACATCCCTTTTCGCGAAGCCCACCACATTGTCGGCGAGATTGTGCAGTATTGTATCAAAAAGAAAACTACTCTCGAAGCCCTATCCCTAAAGACGCTCCAACAACTCTGTCCCGCAATAGAAGAGAGCGTGTTCCATGCGTTAACCATCGAAACCCTTCTGGCAAGACGCAATCAGCCTGGAAGCACAGCACCGGAGCGGGTAAAATCTGCCTTAAAAACAGCAAGAAAAATGGTATACACGGTCCGGGAAGATACTTAGACACTTATATAGTATTTAATTTTAGTTGCCCTTTTCAGTAAGGTATATGGTATACTTGCTTTGTTAGCAATATACGGTACGGATGCCTATAGCTGAACATTCTGAGTGAAGCCAAAAATAGGCTTGACATTTCGGCGTGTTTCGTGTATCATTGAGACAGGTATTGTATGGAAAGTTTAAGTTGTGGATTTTAGTGCGGACAATATGTCGGGCTTGTACATGAGATAATCTGTTTTGTGTAGGGCATTTCCGGCTTTGTTATCTTGATCAGGTATGTATTGAGTTTTACTTTTTTAGTCAGGTATTTTAGAACAACCAGGAGGACGTAACAATCATGAAGAAAGTGTATGTATTTCAAACCTTAATTGCCGTAGCGGTAGCGATCACAATGACCGCCGCTGTGGCACAGCACGTGCCCATTTCGGACCCTGTTGCAGACTGTGTCGTGCAAACCTGCGACGCTGGAACCCTGCCACCGGAAACGTGCATGGCAATCCCTATCCCCCCAGATGCTGGTAGTGACTGCTTTACGACACCCGGTGCGGCTTGCACAGGCATTTGGCCCACAACACCCTTTGCCCCGATGCCCACATGGGATCTCCTTGTCTATGGCGATTTCGACGGTACGACCTTCACGCTCACAGGTGTAGACGAAGCCACGGATCCTTTAGAAGTTATCCTTCCTGCCACTTATGATTTTTGTGCATGGAGCGATCATCTGGTCTGCGCATTGACCCCTTTTGCAGGCTTAGCAGATGAAATTGGTGCATTTGCCTATTTGGTGCAGTGTGCTAATATGGATATTAATGGTGCACTCGATGAATGCAGAAATATTCCCGTTACTAACAATGGCATCCCTGAACGGTATGAGCTGGCAATTCTTGAAGCCGTATTAAATGACCCGGGTCATGCCCTTAACACCGTCGCAATTGCAGCAATGCAAAAGAATACCGATGCGTTATGCGGTCTCATCGTTGAGGCATTAGCTGCCGTTGAAATTAGTAGTGGTCCTCCTCCCAGTTACATGGACGTGCGTGGTTTGAGCTACGGTTCAGCACCATGGTTAATGCCCTCTTTGGGTGGTATTCTGGCTGCTGAAGCCGCCATGGACGATCCGCTCAGCAATATAGCTCTCGGTGAATTACTGGGTCTCTTGGAAGACTTAGGGCTTACCTTACCCGCGGGTGGCATTACATCGATATGTGACGGTGTATTTGAAACAAGTCAGGGTGGTGATATTTCCGCTAATGGTTTTACTAATCGCGAAATCTACGAGTGGTTCATTCAGGTTGATCTGGGAATGACCCCTGCTCAGTATGCTGCTTATGCAATGGATCCCCTCGCTGTTCCTGGCGCGA
>JAGLCZ010000418.1 GCA_023145975.1 Candidatus Hydrogenedentota bacterium
GTAGGTGCACCCGTGCTTTACTCGTTTACAGTGGAGATGAAGTTTCGTTACACCCAAAATAAACCGACGGTTTCTAAGCAAGGAGAAACGGGAGGGAATTCAGGGTGAAGTATAAAGGTCAAATAATTATTTTTGGTGTTGTCGTGGTTGTTTTATCTACACTGGGTGCCGTATGGCAGTTCTACTATAAGGATATTTTTGAGGGGTATAAAACAGATGATTCCCTCAGGGAAACCTTGGAGAAAAAGCACAGCCAGTTGGCGGAAACCTTTTCTGGGTATAAGCCCGAGTTGCTCATAAAAGAATGGCAAAATAAGATGCAGCCTTGGCGGGATGCAAGAGAGGAAAGATCGTCCTATTTTAATCTTGGTGATTGGTATGACATTGATGTTACGCCGGACGAAACACGTATGCTTAAATTTTGGTATACGGAAGAATCTAACAAGATGTTTATGGGATTGTATCGGGTCGTATATGAAAAAATGGGGAATTACGAATGCTTCCCGCAAAATATGCGTGACGTTTTGCATGTGCAGCAGGAAAGTGACTGGGTTGGTCGTGATGTGACTATGCGGGAAGTGCAGGTTAATCTTAAAGCATGGGCATTTGGCACGGCGTTGACAAAGTTCTTGCTTGATTCAAAGGTAACCCATGTACGGGCAATTTCTATATGGCCGCGTCGTATACCCAAAGCATATGCGGAATTGTTAGGTTTACAAACCGTTGGTTTGCGTTTTTCAATAACAGCCCGTGATTTAATTAAGATGTTGGATGATCTTCGAACGGAATCCCGTTATTTTGCTGTTGATGGTATCAAAATAACGTATCCGTATATTGCGTACCAGACGGAGCCACAGCTAAATGTCGCAATGTTGTTAACACAGGCTAAGTACAGAAAACCAGCTGATGTGGTTGAACAATCTGTTTCTACTGCGGGGCGCTCGAGATCTGCGAGAGCGGCACGTCCAAAAACGGGGCGTGCAAATGAGCCTGGCATATTGGGTAGATCATGGATATGGTTTAAGCGTACTGTTTTGTATATGAATTAAAATTTAATTGGGACTGTTGACCTGAAAAAGAATAATGCCGCATAGCGGAACGAAACATATGGATAAACTTCGAAAAATAGGCGCGTTGCTCTGGAACTACAAGGAGCTTATGGTACTTGTGGTTATGCTGCTGGTACTTGTATACCGTGTGTACAGTGTATTGGTTCCACCGCCACCGCCGGATTGGGTGCGGTTAGTGGCGCCTAAATCGCAGTTGCCGCAGGACCAACAGGACCGGCAAGAGATTGGTTTGCCGAGTAATCCGCC
>JAGLCZ010000419.1 GCA_023145975.1 Candidatus Hydrogenedentota bacterium
TAATGGACGACAGTCCGGATATGCCGGGATTGCAAATTGCATTACAGGACGGAGAGGGAAAACTGTTTTTGTTACCGCCGGTTCAGAAATAAGCGGTTACATAAAAGGGTGCATTGCCAGGGAGAAATTGCGGCACGTTTATTTTTTATTCGTGTATATTGATTTTTGTTCGCATTTCAAAATTTCCACAGCGTTGCATCTGCCTCAAACATAGGCGCACAATATAAAAGTATTGTTTGTTTTTACATCAACCTGACATGGAGGTATTTTTGATGGCTAACCCCACAACACGACGTGATTTTCTGAAAACTACCGCTGGTGCGGCAGCAACGTTAAGCGCACTGGGATATACAAGAAGTGCAGGGGCAAACGACCGGCTTTCTATTGGTCTTATAGGGTGCGGCAGTCGTGGACGTGGTTCACATATGCCGTCTATTAACCATTTTGCCAAAGAGTTGAATGTGGAAATTACAGCCGTATGCGATCCCTGGGGTGCCCACCGTCGGGAAGCCGCCGCCATGTGTACCGACTGGTTTGGCAAAGAACCGCGACAATACACTTCTTATAAAGAACTTCTGGACCAGAAAGACATTGACATTGTTTCCATAGCCTGCTGCGACCATCAGCATGCCACCGTACTGCAGCATGCAGCGGAAGCAAAAAAAGATGCCTACTGCGAAAAACCTCTGGCAAAAAATTTAGAAGAGCTGAAGGCCGCCTATGATGCAGTCAAGGCAAATAAGGTGGTGGTACAGGCAGGCACACAAATACGCAGCCTTCCCAGTGTTGCAGGAGCACAGAAATTATATGCTGAAGGTGTGCTGGGAAAAGTAGCACGTATTGAGCAGCTTCGTAACGCATCGCGTCCCTATTGGTATCAGTATATTCGCGAAGTACAGGAAGATGATGTGGACTGGGCGGAATTTTTATTCGGATTGCCCATGCGTCCTTTCGACCCCGTACTATGTTCCGGCTGGTACGGACACCGTGAGTTTTCCGATGGTCCCATCCCCGGGCTGGCAAGCCATTACATTGATCTGGTACATTATATTACGGGTGCAAAATTCCCCAAAAGCTGCGTCGCCATGAGCGGCACCGATACCTGGATAGACGAACACAACTTTGATGCCCCTGATCATGTCAATGCCGTGTGGGAATACGAAGACGGCTTCAAAGCATACTATAGCACTAACTTTGGAAACGGAAGCGGGAGCTGTTTCAAAATATACGGGAATAAAGGCGTACTTGATCTCACAAACTGGAGTCGTATACTTGTTTCCGGGGAGGGAGCACAGGGTGAAACTGACTTGCCCGCGAAACCAGCTCCTGTGGATGAAATTGATCGCCCCGATCACATGGAAGACTGGTTGCAATGCGTACGTAATCGTAAAGCACCCAATGCAGATATTGATGCCGGATATCAACATGCGGTTGCTGTTCTCATGGCCGTTACCGCATCGGATACAGGGCAGCGGCAGGTATATGATCAAAAGACACGCACCATCAAAGCAGG
>JAGLCZ010000042.1 GCA_023145975.1 Candidatus Hydrogenedentota bacterium
GGATGGGAAGCGGTTGGGCGTATAGCTGCTATCCTGGACCTACCGCCCGGCAAAGGAGTGTTCTCCTCAGCATCTTCCATGCGAAGGCGTTCCTGCTGCGGAGGATCACTCCGTTTATTAAGAAGAATAACCTCGCGCTTATACACTAACTCGAGGATAACATTTTCTACGATTTCCTGACCTATAAGAAAAGATTTGGGGGGCTCGCGATTTTCCAGGTTCTCGATAAAGGCCGTTGAAAATGGATCCCCCGGTTCCAAAGCAATTGTTCCTTTCAACTGTAAATCAAGATCTGTATCTGCAATATCAGGATCAATATCATCTTCCGGATTTATTTGGGGAGCCAAAGGCGCTGCATCTGGATCCCATTTTCCAGCAGGACCAAACAGTGCATTACCGACCAATAATTCGTAGTCTACACGTGAACCGGGAACACATACCAAATTGGCAGTCTCCACAGATTCTATTGTAAGCAATGCTTCATCTACTTCTATAACAGGCATTGCAGTAAAAATTTGCTTTACAGAAAAACTGCCTGCCACGATTACAGCAATAACCAGAATAACATCCAAAATGCGAAATATCTGTCGTATAACTAAACTTCGTACCATAAGATTCTTCTATGTTTTAACTCAAATAACTAATAGGTCCATACACAGGGTTACAATAGCGTAACTGGGTTTATATCGCCCTTTCAGGCACGAGACACCACCGCTGTCACCATCAATAAACGTTCCGTTGAAAACTGTGGTTGACAGCAATACAATATAAAATCGTACAATTGAAAGTCAGTGCAACATAGAAACAGTAAATTAATTGTGAACACAACAAGTTAATATTTTTTGCACTATCTGCCGCTAGTGTAAGGAAATAGGTGTAGCAAAAGCAATGATAACTTGTGTTATTTTTTCTGAAGCATACTAGATTTGGGGTTCCCATCCGGGTTCATATATACGCTTCCAGAGCGCTTGTGCGTCTACATTATCCTTTATATGCCCCTTTTCATCACATTGCAGGCAGTGCCCTGTACGATACGCAATATTACCCAAATGACTAAGAAGTGTACTCTTAAATCCCGTCTCTATCTCGGCATTAAGTGATAACGGCTTGCCCTGACGTATGGCCTCCAACAGATTTTCAATATGTTCGTTATCTCCTTTGTTTCCACTACTCTGTTCCAGTATCTCCCCCTGATGGTCTTTGATCAGATAATCAGCACTTCCAACAGTCATACTGCCCTTTTCTCCATAGAAGGTGGCGCCAAACCCATTACCTCCTGCACCGGGCTGATTACAACTGAGTCCTTCCCAGGTAATTGTCTTGTCCCCGGCAAAATCATAGCTTACCGCGTGTATATCAGGGGTTTCCTGATCATCCCGGTAGCGATAGCGTCCTCCTCCAGCACTTACCTTTGTTGGAT
>JAGLCZ010000420.1 GCA_023145975.1 Candidatus Hydrogenedentota bacterium
CAAACTCAAAATATACTTCCATTATGTACCGGTGTTTGTATCTACGATATTGGCAGAAAGAAGTTTTTTAATAGGATTACTTCCGGGATGCCGCCCTGACATACTTGTGTTGCTGCTTTGAATTGATGGTTTTTGGTCATAGCAAAAGGCAGAGCACAGCACAGAGGAATCCCCGCTGCACGGATGGCAATCGTACCTGATTCGCTGTCTTCAAAACCTGCAACGCACTGGAACTGTTCAGGAGAAATACCCAGCGTATGCAGGGCAATGGCATACAAGTCCCGATGCGGTTTCAACCGTATTTCGCTGGAGTCAGATGCTGTAATACACGCATCATAAACGCGAAGCGGATCTTCAAACTGTTCCAGAAGAAAATCCCGTCGCTCCCGGGGAACCGGCCACCGGGCTATTTCCTCACGAAGTACGCGGAACACTTCCTGCATTACAATCGCTGCTTCAGCGGCAATGGATGAGGTTACTAAACCCAGTTTGACGGGATGGGCAGCAAAGTATTCCCCCAGTCGGGGCAGGTGTGCAAGGCCTGATGAAAAGGCCGGTGAAGAGCACATACCCAGATCAGATAGATGAGATGCCAGTATGTCACCCAGGGCGGCGACATCTTTGCCAAGCCATCCTTTTAGCATTGCCAGCGCAATTCCAATCCCGGGCATGGGTTCAATCGGACGGGTCTGTTCAGAATCCGATGCTGCCGCTGCTGTTTCCAGATGACGCAGGGATTCATGATAACGCTGATAATATATCTCGATGCCTATACGGGTAAGATCTGCAGGTGTTTCTAAACGTAATTGCGGCAGGTATGCAGTGGACAGCGTATCTGAAAGAGTGGGGACTACCGTATTATCCTGTTTGATTTGCGCACACATCTGTTCAAAAAGCGGATCGTTCAGCAGGTCGGCTATTCCTTGAACCTGTAGTGCATTTACCGCTTCCTGCGCACGCTTTTGATCTATAGCATGGCTAAGAGTCCAGGCACAGGCTTCAATAAAGCTGCTGCATACCGCTTCCGGCACAAACCCGTTTCCATAAACGTTAACGAGATACTCCACATGTTTCGTTGTACTGTTACCGATGATATGCGGGTAATCACGTTCGTGATTGAGTATAGGTTTTTCTGTGTCCGGGCGGCGATTGCTGAGACGCTGCACCATCGATTCCAATGCACCGGTACATAATACTTCGGTGGTGGTGGTAGTGCCGTCCATATCCATAACTGCCGCTATCATCCCCGAAGTGAGTTGGGTACAGGGTGCTGCTAAAGGATAGACTTCATAAGGCGGGAAGATGTAGGGCGGATTTTCAACGACGGCAAAGGAATCGCCTAAATGCGAAACCAGATTCGTTATTTCTTCTATACCGGCAAACTTAGGAGGATTATGCTGCATTTTGCTGCCAATACCCTTTCCCGGGAAGGGCATAATGCCCACAATTACAAGCGATTATTGCCACCGGCAAAATCATTTGTTTCCAGTGAAAACAGTTAGCGGCGGCGTGGACCCCATGTCGGACCTTCCGCACCCACCGTCAACGCACTGATACGGCGTTCTGTTTTCGTACTCACCGTGATTGCCCAAAGTTCTGAGCGGCCATTCCGTGTGGAGGAATACACAATATGCCGCGAATCGGGTGACCAGCTGGGTGATTCGTTAATACCTGTCGAAGTTGTCAGCCGCACAGGATTCGAGCCATCGGAAGCTATGGTATAGATTTCGAATCCTTCTCCCGGCACCACCGAAACGAATGCGATGGATTTGCCGTCAGGCGACCAGTCGGGATCGTAGGCACTGCCGCCATGGAACGATAAGCGTGACTGATTTGATCCGTCCAAATTCATTGCGTAAATCTGCGGTCGCCCGCCCCGGTCACTTATAAAGGCGATCCGTTGTCCATCCGGCGAGAAACACGGCGAGGTATCGCTGTCCCGATTATTGGTGATTCGTGTTGCATTTTTCCCGTTCGGGTCACGGAGATATAGTTCTGCATTCCCGTCCTTACTTAATGTCATGGCAAGCCGTTTGGAATCGGGTGACCAGGAAGCGGCACTGTTCAGCCCCACTTCTTTTGATAATGCCCGGGAAATACCTGTGGCACGATCAAATATATACAGGAAACAATAGCGATCTTTATAGGAAAGATAGGCGATACTGTTCCCGTCGGAAGATACTTCAGGCATAATAGAAACCGACTGATGCTTGGTAATAGGTCGTAAATTTGCACCATCATAATCGGCGACATAAATTTCTTTGTGCCCATCGCCTTTAGAACCTGCAAACAAAATCTCAGTGGTGCCGATACCGGGTACACCGTCCGTATGATGAAGCACTTCTTCCGAAAAACGGTGCGCCGCCAACCGGTGGTGTGCACGTTCTACGCGTACTTCCTGACCATAAAGCTGGGTATTGGAGTATAAGTCAAACAAACGGAACTGCGCTACCAGTTGCGTACCCTCTTGAAACACGACACCGTATACCAAATTCTCTGCTTTGGTAGCGCGCCAGGCAGTCAAATTAAGGTTTTGTACATCCCGTTCCATCCCGTTAAATCCAGCAGGGTACTGAACAGAGGGCAGTAAAATAAACAGTCCGGAGAAAGCCAAATCATCGGCAACGACCTGCGCCATTTCCGCAGCAAAAACGCTAAGTTCCGGTTCCGTCGCTACAAAAGGAGGCACCGCAATGGTGATCCGCATGTCTGTACGCATGCCGGAATCAATACGCACGGCGGATTGTGCAACAGCAAATGTCGCATTCATCACCACCATACCCGTAACCAGCCATATCATTATTTGTTTTCTCACAGCAATTTCCTCTTCAGTTATTCCGTTCTTTTACTTCCATTCTTCAGCTGGTAGGATAACAGGAACTTACGATCTATTTCATCCGATACCCCGGCAGCTATAAAATCTTGTTTAGAATTACTTTCATCAGGTATGATCTCCAACAAGTATGAAACTTTCCACAAGAGCCAGATATGGCCTCCGCGCGATGATTGAATTAGCCCTCAATGCTGATGGAGCAACAGGGCGAAATATCGCTAAAAGTCAAAATCTTCCTACAGCATACCTTGAACAGCTGATGGCACGTTTACGCAATGCGAACCTTGTCACATCAATTCGGGGTGCAAAGGGGAAATTTGTAATGGCGCGTAATCCTGAAACGGTTACCCTTTCAGAAATCGTTTCTGCGTTGGATGGTCCCATCGAAATTGCCGATTGTGCTGATGTCACTTATTGCTGTTCCGAACCCGGGATATGTGCGCTTCGCCGGGTATTTGCCGGTGCGAATAACGCTTTACACGAGCATTTAGAGAAAACAACGCTCGCTGAACTGGCGCGACAGCAGCAGCAGGAAAGCAACTGCCAGATACCGGATTACAGCATTTAACAGGGTACTGCTGTATCATAAATTGAATGCTATTCGATATAGCCCAAACTCTTTAGCATATCTAAATCCTCTTCTGTCAATGGGTTGGCGGTTTCCGTTCCCCGTGCATAGGTTTTGTTCCATGACTTCAACAGGTCATTAAGGATTTTATCCCACTCCCCGTTATGGGCGATTATATTACGTTCTTCCCCGTTATCATCAGGCAAACAATATAGTGCATCAGGACGATTGGCTGAGCAAATCAACTTGTAGCCTTTTTTAACAGCGCTTTGCTGCACGGGAGACGTAGCCCGCAATAATTGTTTCATCCCCGGTACTTTCGGTACTGCCCCGCCGTAGGTTTCCATAAAACGTGTTCTATCCGACGGAATAGTATCATTGAGAATATCGCATCCCAGCATGCCCGGCATCCTGCCAATCCCCAGCAGTCCCAACAGCGTTGGACCTATATCCATATTTCCCACAGGAGCCGCTGATCGGTCGGGTGAAACACCCGGTGCCTGAATCATAAGCGGTACATGTGTCGACGGCTGATGCAAATTACGGCCATGTCCTACATAGCCGTGTTCATAAAGACTTTCCCCATGATCTGCTGCAAATACTACAATGGTATTTTTCGGTAATGCATCCAGAACTTTTCCAATATAGTGATCGGTATAGGCAACTTCAGACGCATATTTCACGCGGGTACGTTCGTTTTTATTCAGTTTGTATAAGGACTGTTTCGTTGGGCTGAATTCTTTGTGGTAATGATAGGGAGCATGGGGATCGCTGAAATGTATCCAGGCAAAGAAGGGTTTGCCGTCAGGGCGTTTCTCCAGCAATTCCATCGTAATACGTGTCACCCCTTCTGCATCACGCTCTCCCTTGTAAAATCCCCAGCGTCGTCGATTATAGGAATCATCGTACACTTCGAATCCCCGATCCAATCCGCTGAGTTTCCCTTTTAATGTCCAGTTACTCTGAACAGCGAAAGTGTAATACCCTGCGTCGCGAATACGTTCTGCAACCAGAGGCACCCCTTTGGATACGCATAAACCGTTGCGGGTAACACCGACCATACGCGGATAGCGTGAAGTGAACATGGCGGCAAAAGAAGGCGCTGTCAACGGGGTTTCGCACAGTACATCTTCAAAAAGAAGTGCGTTTTCCGCAAAGGTATCAATATGCGGAGAGATGTCCCACTCGCACCCGTAGCACCCCAGAAAATCGGTGCGCAGGGTGTCTACAGAAAGTAAAACGAGATTGGGCGGCTC
>JAGLCZ010000421.1 GCA_023145975.1 Candidatus Hydrogenedentota bacterium
TCCCCCGAAGAGATGGCGGGACGTTTTGCGCGCTGGCCGGAAGCCGTTACCAATACCAAACGTATTGCCGACCGGTGCAATGCCAAAATCCCCATGGGTCTCGGTCTAATTCCAAACTATCCTGTACCCGAAATATATACACAGAAAACATATCTGCGCGAGAAGGTAGATATAGGCCTTAAGAAACGCTACGGAACCCCCTTGCCGGAAGAAGTCATACAACGTGCAGAATATGAGCTGGGTGTCATTGAAGAAATGAAATTTGTGGACTATTTTCTGGTAGTGTGGGATCTGGTTCGTTTTGCCCGCGAGGCAGACATCCCGGTAGGACCGGGACGCGGTTCCGGTGCCGGCTGTCTGATTGCGTATGCGCTGGGGATTACAAATCTGGATCCCATTCACTACAAATTACTTTTTGAACGATTCCTGAATCCGGAACGGGTTAGTATGCCGGATTTCGATATTGATTTTTGCATTCGAAAACGCGAAAAACTCATCGAGTATTCCCGTCAGAAATATGGCGAAGAATGTGTCAGCCAAATCGGAACATTTGGGCGTATGCTTGCCAAGAATGTGATACGAAATGTAGCACGTACACTGGGCATGCCCATCTATGAAGCCAGCCGCATTGCCAATCTGATTCCTAACGAACTTAAAATTACACTAAAAAAAGCCGCAGCAAAAGAACCGGAGCTTAAGCGGGCAATAGAAGAAGAAGAGCATATTGGTCGGTTATGGAAACTGGCACTACGCCTCGAAGGAACGATCAACAGCTTCGGAACCCATGCTGCAGGCGTTGTACTGTGCGATCACCCGCTTACCGATCATATCGGCTTGTTCAAAGCCGCCAATTCTGATGTAGTAACGACCCAGACCGAGATGAAAGGGGTTGAACAGATCGGCCTGCTTAAAATGGACATACTCGGTCTGCGCACACTGACCATGATCAGTGACGCCGTTATCATGATCAAGAAAAATCGCAACATTGATATTGATATTGATACCATCCCGTTGGACGATCAAAAAACTTACGAACTGCTGCGCAGCGGTCAGACCTTTGGAGTATTCCAGCTGGAAAGTTCGGGGATGCGCGAACTCGCCAAGCGTATTGGGCTTAAAAATATTGAAGAGGTGAGCGCACTGGTAGCACTGTATCGCCCCGGTCCCATGGCCTATCTGGAAACGTACATATCAAATAAACGCGAACCGGACAAGGTAGAATACATCCCCGCTTCCATCAAGCCGCTACTGGAAGAAACCTATGGCATCTGCCTCTACCAGGAGCAAGTGATGCAGCTGGTACAGCTCTGCGGCGGGTTCAGTCTCGGCCGTGCCGATTTGGTGCGCCGCGCCATGGGTAAAAAAAATAAGGAATTGCTTAGTGAGCAGAAAATAGATTTTGTGAAAGGGTGCATAGAACGCGATATCAGCACTGAACAGGCAGACGATCTCTGGAGCCGCATCGAAACTTTCGCCGGGTACGGCTTTAACAAATCGCACAGCATGGCCTACGCCTTTATTGCGTATCAAACGGCCTACCTGAAAGCCAATTATACCGTTGAATTTTTATGCGCCCTGCTTTCAAGCGTCTCAGGTGACCTGAAAAAAGTCGCTCTGTATATTTCTGAATGCCGCAACTTGAATGTAACTATATTGCCACCGGATATCAACCATAGTGAAGCCGATTTCTCAGTTGAAAATAAATCTGTACGTTTCGGTCTCAGCGCAATAAAAAATGTGGGCGAAGGACCGTGCCAAGCCATTGTAGAAGAGCGACAGGAAAACGGTCCGTACAAGGATGTCTTCGACTTTTGCGGGCGACTTAGTGGTCAGGCCATTAACAGCAGAACCCTGGAAAACCTGAACAAGGCAGGGGCTCTTTTGGGTACGGGCTGGAACCGACGCCAAGTGGCTGAAGTTGCAGAACAAGCCATTAGCACCGGGAACATACTGAGAAAAGAACGTGATGCAGGGCAAACTTCACTGTTTGATCTTGCTGAAGCAGGCGATGACTTTGAAATGGGAATGGACAAGCCAGAGGTGCCGGAATGGCCGGATGACGAAATGCTTGCCTGGGAAAAAGAATTGATCGGCCTCTATGTAACCGGGCATCCGCTAAACAATTATACGGATCTAATCAGACGATACAATACCCTCGACCTGGCAACATTCACGGAATACAAAGAAGGCACGGAAGCCATTGTATGCGGCATGATTACCGAAGCAAAGAAGCATTATAATCGTAAGGGTACCGCCATGGCTTTTCTCACGCTGGAGACCATGCAGGGTCCCTGTGAGATGACTGTATTCAGTGATTTATATGAGCAGAAAAAAGACTTGCTGCAGC
>JAGLCZ010000422.1 GCA_023145975.1 Candidatus Hydrogenedentota bacterium
CTCCCCGCAGCCATTGCGGGGCGCTTCGCAGGCTCTCTCGCACAAATGATGCTGTTCTCCTCATTCCTCTGCGGACTATTTTGTCTGACAGGACTGACCTTCAGCTACAGTCCCGACCTGCCTGCCGGTCCCACTATTATTGTTATCGCCGGTGCCTGCTACTTCCTTGTTGCCCTTATTGCGCAGGTGCGCCGCCGCATTATGCATACACAATAAATACCAGTCCTTAAATCCACCTTGCCTAACCCTGCTTATAACAGGTATTATGAGATTCACATTTTAAGAAACTATAAGAGAGGAATAAAAAACATGGCTATTCTTTCACGACGCGACTTTCTGCGAGTTAGCGCAACCGGCATAATGAGTGCCGGGCTGATAAGTACAAGAGCAAATGCCGCAGACTCTTTCACTTTTGCTGCTATCAACGATACCCACATTAAAGATGCACCCAGCGTTGACATCTTAAATGAAACGGTGGCACGCATTAATAAAGATACCCGTATTAATTTTTCCTGCATACTGGGTGATATTGCCACAGGGGGTACACAGGAAGAATTGGCACTGGCACAAAAGGCGTTGAAAAACCTCGACACACCGATCTTTGCAGTGCCCGGAAACCACGACGTGTTTCTCGATGCACCCGATATCTACGCCAATTACGTAACGGCTTTCGGACCCATCCATTGGATCCATAAACAAAACGACTGGGCTTTCATTGGCTTCAGTTCCTGTGATGGAACGAAAAGCGATGTTACTGTCGGCAAGGAAGAACTAACCTGGTTACAGGAGAGTCTTAAAGAAATTGCCCCGCAGCAGCCCATAGCACTGTTCTGCCACCATCCGCTGAACCCTAACAGCAAAGCCTATCGCATCCAAAATGCCGACGATATTTTGGCGTTGTTTTCCGGGCATAATCTGAAAATGGTGGCTTCAGGGCATTGGCATGGGAATCAGCTGGAAGATCAGGACGAGATATCATTCGCTACCACAGCCTGCTGCTCTACTACACGCAGTAATTTTGACAAGACCACCGCAAAGGGGTATCGCCTTTTCCATATTCAGGGAGATACCGTAACCACTGAGTTTGTCGTTGTCCAATCCTAAATGTTACTTACCCATGATGGGTCTCATAGCGTAAAGCAGAAATACAATAAGCCAATAGGAGTTTTCTTTTCATGGCAAATCTACTGGATGTAATACAGAAAAAAAGTGTTCTTGTGTCCGATGGCGGCTGGGGCTCTTTCCTGGTAGCAAAAGGATTAAAAGCAGGGGAATGCCCGGAATCATGGAATATAGATCGTCCCGATGCAATACGCGATATTGCGCGTATGTACGCAGAGGCAGGGGCAGATATTGTACTTACCAATAGTTTTGGCGGTACCCGTTATAAACTTGAACATTACGGATTAGCAGATAAGGTCGGCGAAATCAATGAAGCAGCAGCACGTCTGACCCGCGAGGAAATCGCAGCAGATAAATTTGTGCTGGCATCCATGGGTCCCACGGGAAAAATACTTATGATGGGCGATGTTAGTGAAGCGGAATTATACGAAGCATTCAAGGAACAAGCCGTAGCATTGGCGACAGGCGGGGCAGATGCAATTACCGTAGAAACGATGACTGCTGTAGATGAAGCCTCCGCTGCCGTGCGCGCAGCAAAAGAAAATACATCGCTTCCAATAGTCGCAAGTTTTACTTTCGACATGAACACCGCGGAAGGCTACCGGACGATGATGGGTGTATCCCCCGAACAAATGGCAGCAACCATGTTGGAGGCGGGTGCCGATATTCTAGGAGCCAACTGCAGTCTCGGATCCGAAGAAATGATTACAGTTATTGCCGCATTACACGCAGCAGCCCCCGGGGTACCGCTGATTGTCCATCCCAATGCAGGACGCCCTGTCCAACAAGACGACGGCACCGTGCTGTATCCGGAAACACCTGCCTGCATGGCCGGTAATGTGCAGGCACTAATCGAAGCGGGAGCCTCTATTATCGGCGGCTGTTGCGGTACAGGTCCGGAACATATCCAAGCTATTCGTAACTCTGTAGACAAAGCGCTTTCGTAATGCCTCCCCTACCACAAGATGCCCTGACCGGATACCATATCATGGCAAAACCGGTAGGACCTGCCTGCAATCTGCGTTGTACCTATTGCTTTTATCTGGAAAAATACAAACTCTACCCGGATCGTACGGAACAAGTCATGTCCGACGAAACGCTGGAAGCCTATATCCGTCAGTATATAGAAGGCTTATCCCATCTTCCTGAAATCCATTTCGCATGGCAGGGCGGTGAACCCACGTTGGCAGGTCTGGAATTTTTCCGAAAAGTCGTTGCATTGCAGCAGCAGTATGGTACAGGTCGTGTCATTCATAATGCACTGCAAACCAATGGTATTCTTATTGATGATGCGTGGGCAGAATTTCTGGCAGAACAGAAATTTCTAGTCGGACTCTCACTGGACGGACCTGAACGATTCCATAATGCCTTTCGGCGTGATGCGGGTAACGGCCCTACTTTCAAGCGCGTGATGGATGCTTTGGAAACACTGGAACGCAATAAGGTAGAGTTCAATATACTGGCATGTGTCAATCGAAAAACAGCCGAAGCACCGGAAGAAGTTTACCCCTTTCTGCGTGCCCATAGTTCCGGATTTATCCAATTTATCCCTATTGTCGAACGCAGCATTGAAAGCACGAATACGGAACAACTGACTCTGGTAGAACCCGATAATA
>JAGLCZ010000423.1 GCA_023145975.1 Candidatus Hydrogenedentota bacterium
ATAAAATTCTCCCCTTTGAATACGATATGTGAAGGAGTACATAAAATATGACAATAAAACTTTCAGTTGATGCACTCGCTGTACGTTATGCAAAATGGATTCTTGCACATCGCAAATTGGTTATCGGTATCACTCTGACCGTAGTAACTCTGTGTATAGCCGGACTACATAACTTTGTACTGAATAACGATTACAGCATTTTCTTTGATCAAAATCATCCGCTTATGAATGCTTACGAAGTCACGCAGACAACGTATTCAACAGACGATACGATATTCTTTGTAGTAACAGCAAATAATGGTGATATTTTTGATAGACGTGTACTCGAAGCTGTTGAACATCTAAGTGAAGAAGCTTGGCAGATTCCTTATGTTACGCGTGTAGACTCCCTTACGACCTATCAACACGCCTGGTCTGAAGATGACGAATTACTTGTAAGTGCTCTTGTGGAATCCCCTGGCACCATGAGTGATGCCGAACTTACTAAAGCCCGTGAAATAGCTGCGACAGAACCCATGCTTCAAAACCGTTTGGTGAAGGAAGGCAGCCCTGTTACCGGTGTCAATATTACGCTTAATATCCCATCAGACCAACCCCGCATCTCCATTGGGATTACCGAAACAGCAGAAAAACTTATGGCAGATACAGCGAAACTGTTTCCTGAAGTTTCCCTCAAACTTACCGGTATTGTCCCCCTGAACAATGCATTTCTTGTTGCTGCCCTGCAGGATTTGACTATACTGACACCTCTTATGCTCCTTATCATTCTGGTAACTATGGCATTGCTGTTAAAATCTTTCCTGCTCATGATGGCAACAGTACTGGTGGTGGTATTTTCCTCGCTGTCCGCTGTCGGCATTCTTTCGTGGCTCGGTTATGAGACGGCTGGACCTATAGCCATGCTTCCTCTTATTGTACTAACACTGGCTGTAGCAGATTGTATTCACTTCCTGATAAGTATGCAAACTGTTATGCGTAGAGGAATGGAAAAAACAGAGGCAATCATCGAAAGCATTCGTATTAACATGGTGCCTATTTTTGTTACCAGTCTCACGACAGCTATTGGCTTTCTCTGTATGGTCATCACACCTGTCCCTCCGCTACGCATTCTGGGAGTTTTCACCGCAATAGGCGTCTTACTCGCCTTCTGGATTGCAATATTTTTCCTGCCTGTTCTCGCGTCTCTTTTGCCATTTCGTGTCCCCAAAACTAACAAGGACTCCCAAGTACGCTCAGTCATGCACGCCTTGGGAGAGTTTGTACTTGCTAACAAAGGGGCACTCTGTATCAGCCTGACCATACTTACAGTCCTCATTTCCATAAACATTTCCTCCATCCGAATTAATAACCAGTTTGTGGAATGGTTTGACAGTGACTACCCTATTCGCCGCGACACTGAATATACGATGAATAACCTTACTGGTATTTACCAACTCATCTTCAATGTTCCCGCAGAAGAAAGCGGCGGTATGAACGAACCTGAATATCTATCCAATCTGGATTCTATGGTTGAATGGTTACGTGAGGAAGAAGGGGTTGTACATGTCAGCAGCATTGTCGGCACGATGAAACGTCTTAACAGCGCAATGCATGGAGACGATCCTGCCATGTACCGCATCCCTGATTCACGACAAATGGCAGCACAGTACCTGCTGCTTTATGAGATGTCCTTGCCCGCAGGCGTGGCATTGAATACAGAAGTTAATATCGATAAGTCTGCATCACGTATGGTGGTAACAACCAGTAATCTTCGATCCGAAGAAATTACTCAGCTTGTAGCAAAAATTGAAGCATGGGAAAAACAGAATTTACCTGCATATATGTATGCCCCTGCACTGGGTCCAGCGGTAATGTTTGCAGAAGTAGCCCATACCATGATGACTGCCATGATGATCAGCGCTCCTCTCGCCCTCCTATTGGTATCACTGGCACTCATGGTGACACTGCGCAGCATTCGCTATGGTTTACTCAGCATCATACCCAATATTGTTCCTTTGGCCGTTGGCTTTGGATTCTGGGGGCTTATGGGCAAGGATATGAATTTCGGTATGACTACCATCATTGCAATGAGTATAGGTATTGTGGTGGATGATACGGTACATTTTCTAGCAAAATACCTACGGGCACGGCGTGAGCTATGCCTCTCCCCCGAAGACGGAATCCGTTTTGCATTTGCATCTGTAGGAAAAGCCATGTGGGTAACTTCTTTTATACTTGTGGCCGGTTTTTCTATTATGATGCTTTCGCCCATGGCATACTCTAATAATATGGGAATGTTGACCGGCATCATTCTTATCGTCGCACTTATCGGTGATTTTATGCTTTTACCAGCCATACTTCTTTATACTGATAGGCAGCATGAAAGCGGATATACAACCCTTGAGGAAATACAACATGAAGAAAATACGGTTACTGCAGAAGCATAGCCTTTTCTGTTTATTGATAGCATTATGTATACTTATGGGGGGAATTGCAGCCGAAGAATTATCCCCTGAAGAACGCGGGTTACAAATTGCACAGGCTGCCTGGGAAGGCGACACCGGCTATGGTGACAGTATCTCTGAATTGTATATGACATTGCGATTAGGATCGGGACAGGATGCCAAACGTGAGTTGCGCATTCGTACCCTGGAAGTGTCCGATAGGGAGACGCGTGCTATGGTGATCTTTGACACGCCTGCAGATGTACGCGGTACCGCACTGCTTAGCCACTCATTTACGGACAAATCTGATACGCAATGGCTGTATCTTCCCGAAATACGTCGGGAAAAACGCATCGCCGGAGGCGGACGGTCCGGTCCTTTTATGGGCAGTGAATTTTCCTTCGAGGATATGAGCTCCCAGCGCGTTGAAAAATTTACCTACAAGTACATCGCCGATGAAGTCTTAAACGGTATAACCTGTCATGTTATAGAGCGCTATCCCGTTGAAAAGGGTTCCGGCTACACCAAACAGGTAGCATGGCTGGATACAAAGCATTTGCGCGTTCAGAAAGTAGACTATTATGACAGGCGGAGCGAACTTCTCAAAACACTTTCTTCCCACGGCTATGAGCAGCATGAGGAGAAATACTGGCGTCCAACGACCATGGAAATGCTCAATCATAAAACAGGACGAAGCACGCTGCTTGAATGGCGAAACACCAAGTTTAACAATGGCTTTACAACACGTGACTTCGAACCCAATGCCTTACGCAATGCCCGTTGACATGCACACATTCTACTATTAGAAAGTAATAATGAATATCCGTTTCTCCGCTCCTGCATTAATTTTCTTTTTTATTGGCGGGATGATGTACATTTCTTTGAACGCGACTGCCGGTGAATTTCAAGGAAGTATTACAAGCGAATCACGTTTCTTTCCTGTTGCTCCTCTATACCCGGAGCAACACGGTCATAATCTTTCTCTTTCGCTGCAGGGAAAATACCGTCACGATTGGCCTTCCCGTAACGAGTACATTGTCTTTTCGCCTTTTCTGCGTCTCGACCAGCATGATAATCTGCGCACCCACGCTGATATCAGAGAATTATACTGGCACAAAAGCGCATCGAAATGGGAGTTGCGCCTGGGATTATGCAAAGTATTCTGGGGGGTCACAGAATCACAACACCTCGTAGATATTATCAATCAAACCGATGCAGTGGAGGGACTAAGTTCCACTCCAAAATTAGGGCAGTTAATGCTCAATTTCTCGTGGATTCAAGATTGGGGAACTTTTGATTTTTATGTAATGCCTATGTTTCGCGAACGAACTTTTACGGGGCGGCGCGGACGTTTTCGTACACCTGTTCCTATTTCTGATAATGAAACGCACTACGAATCAAGTGCACGGGAATGGCACACCGATTTTGCTATACGCTATTCCCATTATTTTGGAAACTGGGATGTGGGGGTCTCCCATTTTTCGGGAACAAGCCGCTCCCCCCGTTACCTTGCCCATATCTTCGGTATTGCCATATCATCAGACTCTCCCTGGGCCAACTTGACTGGCGGACGCATTGATTCGCCACTTATTCGTTTGCTGTCCAGTATCCCCACTGCCAGACTGATTCCTTACTACGATCAAATTGAACAAACAGGCATTGATTTACAGTATATACTCGGAGAATGGACGTTAAAGCTGGAAGCCATTCATCGCAGCGGCCAGGAACGCACCTATACAGCGGCAACCGGAGGCATTGAGCATACCTTCTATTCGGTATTTAACAGCCCCATCGATGTAACTGCTATTTTGGAATACATGTGGGACAGCCGGGGCAGCCATGCCCTGACCCCCATGCAAAATGACTTTTTTTTCGGTACACGAATTGCATTTAATGATGTGCAAAGTACCAGCATAGTCTCTGGTACCATAGTCGATGCTGCAACCGGATCAACTGCATTTGGCATCGAAGCCTCACGCAGAATCGGTTCTGACTGGAAAGCAAGTATCGAAGCACGTATATTTGCAAATATCCCATCGAACGATATACTGACCACGATACACAAAGACGACTATATCCAGGCAAAATTAACCTGGTACTTCTAGTGACCCGCCCCCGCAGCTAATCCTTGGAAACAAAAAAAATGCGGTAGACACATTCAAGGTCTACCACATTATTATTCAAAGAAAACGGGGGTAAGGCTACATCTCTTCCAACACAGCACGGGCAACGGCCTTCGCCAAACGGCGACGACGATGTGCTGAGGGTTTTTCGTAGTGCTTTACCTCTTTAAGTCGCTGCATGAGCCCTTCTTTATTGCACTTCTTTTTGAAGCGACGCAATGCTTTTTCAAAAGGCTCGTCAGACTTGACACGTACTTTCGTCATGCGAATACAACCTCCCCTCGATAATAATATTTGGCGCATCCAGCAACAGCACGCCTGTTGGTATTTCCAATAAAATCAAATCACTATTCCTTTTGGAAAAAAATACATAACTTTTCTCAGACCACCACTGCATACACATAAATCAATAAAATTCCTGCATATGGATTCATAACCTGAGATACAGAATAGGTAGTATAGCAAATAAATGTTCAGTCGGTCAAAATAATTTTATTTGCGTACTCGCATATTTATTCTAAGAAATCCCTGAAAACAACAGATTTGTTTTGGGGGATGCCGTATTTTCATGCAATCCTCTTGAAATTCCGGATACATCCTTTTCTCAGCGACTTGTTCCAAATGTGTATGAATATATCTCATTAAATTAACACGTGAAACCATAGCAACACACAGCAGATAACGCCAAGTGTTACTCATCATAATTTGCATTACTGTTTCTGTATTTGCTATTATAGCGTTCCCCGTTACGAAATCCTTGTATAGTAATATGAATAATGGTATGTCAACACTCCCAGTGGAGGAAATATCTGTGAAAACCTACGTCCCCAAACAAGGGGAAATAGTTAGAAAATGGCACATTTTGGATGCCGAAGGCGTGTCCCTTGGACGAGTTGCCGTTGAAGCGGCAAAACTCTTACGCGGTAAACACAAGCCGGAGTATACCCCTTTCCTTGATTGCGGTGACTCTGTAGTTATCATTAATGCTGCCAAAGTCCGTGTGACGGGTAACAAGATGAACCAAAAGATGTATTATCGCCATTCGGGATATCCCGGAGGTCTGAAAGAAACACGCTTGGACGCACTCATGAGAAAGCATCCGACGCGTGCCATAGAATTTGCCATCAAAGGCATGTTACCGGGCAACAGACTTGGGCGAAAACTGGCAACTCAATTTCGTGTTTATGCCGGTGAAGAGCATCCTCATGAAGCGCAGCAGCCCGTTCCTTATGAATTCAAACCATAACACCTTTTAAGGGAGATATAATTGTGTTAGATACTAAGACCAACGAAATTGTAGCGCTGGGACGTCGTAAACGCGCCACCGCACGTGTACGCATTCGTCCAGGTGGCGGAAAAGTTGTTGTAAATGGACAACCCGTTGACGACTACCTTGCACGGGAAACACTGGTAAAGATGGCTTTGCAGCCCCTGGTCGTTGCAGGATTGCGCGAAAGCTTTGATGTACGCGCTATTTGTGCCGGCGGCGGTCTTGCAGGGCAGGCTGATGCTATTCGTTTGGGCATTGCCCGCGCACTGTGCGAGAATGACGAAAATATTCGTCCAGCATTGCGTGCTGCCGGGTTGTTAACCCGTGACGCTCGCGAGGTGGAACGTAAGAAATATGGTCGTCCAGGTGCCCGTAAACGGTTCCAATTCTCCAAACGCTAAGTCGCCTATCCTTTCTATTTTTATTGCGCCCCATCGTCCCCTTTCGATGGGGCGCAGTTCTTTTCCCAATTTCTATTCTGTCATGGGAATTTCAGGAAGACGGTTTTCTACTGTTGCATTCAACGTCCGCACAAGTATATTCCGATACCATACTTCACCACCATGATCCTGCAAAACCACCAGTCCCTCAGTTGGTAATTCTGCAAAGGGAATTTCAAATTTTCCAATCGGTGATGTCATTTTCGAAAGGTCTGTATCAATTACCTTCCACCCATTCATGTAGACAACGATATGCCCGCCTTGTGCAGTAATATCATATGAGTTCCACGCACCAGCTGGTCGAGACATATTAAACATGGGTGATGCCACATCATAAATAGAAGCACAACTGGTAAAACTCGGTGCTTTCCCATAATCCTCAAGTACTTGGATTTCAAAACCGCGATAGACCGGGTCTTTCTCCTGTGCACGCAGAAAAACACCGCTATTGGTACGGCGAGCAAGTTTGAATTCAAGATGTAATTCAAAGTCTGAAAAAACCTGAGCCGTATAGCCAACATACCGCAGCGTACCTAAAGAACGTCCAAAAATATGAAGGCTGTTATCCCCTATTTCAAAAATATCGGTATCATCCTTAATATTACGCCAATTGGACCGTAGATCCTTGCTAAGTAAATTGACCCAGCCCGGTTCGGAAGGCACTGCAGTCGGCATTCCTTCCGGACGCGGTTTCCATGACCCTTTTGTCACATATTGAACCGTAACTGCAATAATAAAAATAACAAGCAAGGTAATGAAAACTGACAGCACTATTGTTCTCTTCATACAATTTATTCTCCTGGAAGTTTTTTTTTCTGGTACGACATTTGGATTCCACCTATAAGAATAGGTAAACTAGCCGTGAAATTCAATATTTTGCGATTGAATATTATTTTTTATCTCCACACCTGTGATGCA
>JAGLCZ010000424.1 GCA_023145975.1 Candidatus Hydrogenedentota bacterium
TGCTGATTTTGGGGTTCCATTTGTGAAAGAATCTGTTTGCCCGGCGAAGGGGCATCCGCCTGTGCCTGCGCCTTGATTGCATCAATCAGCTGTTTCCAATCTGTGATGTCCTGTACATTTATTTTATCTTTAGAAGCAGGGCTTTTTGAAGCATTCGGGGTTTGAAGCGGTACCTGATCCGCACGAACCTGTGTCACTTCAAAAGTATTCGTCTTAAGATTAAGACTCATTTTCTCGCCGCGCAACCCTTTCATACGATCATTATTTACTTCTGGATTTCCCGAAAAAACGAGTTGTCCCGTATCGAAATTCCATTCGGCCCTTTCAGCGGTTATAGAAGCATCCGGATGCTGCACATCTACACTTCCCTCCATGATGATTGTGGTAGGAGTTGTGCGTCCTTCTTCCCACTTAAATCTCATAGAATTAGCCGAAATAGGAAGCGACTGTACTTCCGTATCCTCTGAGTCTAGACGGATACGAACGCCGCCGCTCATTTCTTCTATGGCACCGGATGCAAAATTCCCCTTCATGTGTCCCGCTTCAATTTCCATGGAAGTATAACCGCCCATGGTATCTGCCGTCTGTGAAACGGCAGTCATCGAAATAAGGACTATAAAACTCAGCATATAGATATTTTTCATAATAATGTCTTTCCAAACCGAAGCACGCCGGACACGTCATCCAGTTCAAATTGCTGTGTATCCGGATGCAGTCGCAAGTTCGAAGAATTCAACTGCAAATCCGGATCATCAATAACAACAGGTTTATCTGAAAATACAATACCGGTCGTCCCATCTTCAGGACGCATCCATTGTATATCCTCTAGAATCATGTGTAAGGTCCCGGCAGTCAGTGTAACATCGCCTTCAAGAACCGCACGGCTATCCTGTTCAAAAGTACCGCGCTTGGCTACAATGATAACTTCTTCAACATCTTCCTGACCATAAATAACCGCACGGGCAGTCTCAAAATGATAGGTGTTCCCGTCACCGACAGTCAAACTTTCAGCACGTACCCACAATTCAGGTTTCCCGGAGATATCTTCGGAAGTATCCCCTCTGTGCATATACAAGTCAATCCCCTGCATAGTCATTGCGTTACTGTTGGCTGCTGCCGTCGTTTCAGGCGTTTCTTCTTTATTCTCTGACAAAGGCTCAGGAACGGCACATCCCAGCAGAACCAAAAGAAGGGAAAGTACTATGCAGCTTTTCCCACTCTTCATGGTGTTGTTCCTGTATTGCGTTCATATATAGA
>JAGLCZ010000425.1 GCA_023145975.1 Candidatus Hydrogenedentota bacterium
TATTTTTCAATTTTTTTGCTTTTCATATCCATAGTTATTTCAAGCCACCCAACATATTGGGCATACTGACCTGCTTCAATGATAAGCGCCTGAGTATCTGGAACTACCTGGGGAGTACTAATGGCTTCATGGGTGTGGGCACCCACAAAAATATCGATCTCCGGAACTAGTTTGGATAAAGCAGTACAATTACGAGAACCAATATGAGCTACGAGAATAAGCAAATCCACGTCATCGTCAAGTCGTTTTGCTTCAATAGCAAGACGCGCCCCTTCTTTTTCAATGGTACTGCGAATATTGGTCATTCCAAGTATTCCAACCCGTATCCCATTTACTTCAACAACTGAAGAGGGGGGGAATGGAAGATTACCATTTTCATCAAAATAATTGAGGCAGAGCAGGGGATGATCTGCCAAAGCGGCACACTCACTTAACTGCTCTATTCCACCATCAAGATCATGATTGCCGGGAACACCAGCTGTATATTTTATTTTTCTCATGGCTTCATACATGATATGGCTTTTAGTCATATATGCGACCATATCGCCCTTATGCATTACGTCGCCGCCATCAAGCAGAATAATATCATCCCGCTGCGCACGTATGGAGGCTATATATCCTGCCACATACGGAACTCCACCAAGACCATCCGATCCTTTCTTGATATGATCGTGCATATCATTGGTATGCAAAATGAGTAAAGAAGCACTCTCAGCATAAATACAGAGTGGGGCAATGGCACCTATGACGAGTAGTATAAAGGATTTTCGGAAGAATAACATGACTTAATATCTCCACATATTTAATACAATTTACTGCTGCTATGCTGTTGGACTACGGTATGCAGAATAGCCAAAGAATCATACGTTACAACACAATATCATCCGGGTCCATGGGAGACGTTTTCTGCAAGTCTTCGGGTAATGCATCTGGTTCCCAACTCTCCAGGGTTAATCGTGCCAGCGGTTTATATGAACAATCAAAATCCACTTTCCCGCCGCTGCGATCAATTAAAACTGATACCCCAATCACTTCAGCACCTCGTGTACGCAGGTGGTTTATTGTTTTTAAGATGGAGCCGCCAGTGGTAGTTATATCTTCAACTATCAGTACGCGTTCACCTTGCTTTAAGGCAAATCCTCGTTTCATTGCCATATCACCGCTGCCGTCTTTTTCAGTAAATGCGGCACGACAACCCAAATGTCTGGCAGTTTCATAGGCCAAAAGAATCCCGCCTGTGGCAGGACCAACAACCAAATCCACGGTAGACTCACGGAAATACTCAGCCATTGCCGCACAAAGCTGTTCCGTACTTGCAGGATACTGCAATACACGTGCTGCTTGTAAAAATT
>JAGLCZ010000426.1 GCA_023145975.1 Candidatus Hydrogenedentota bacterium
TATGCTGTTCCCTCCCATGCCATGCGCGAAACAGCACAACGCATCTCCCTTGATACTCACCCCATCCATATTACGGTATCTAAAGGGATTGAAAACAACACGCTGCTTCGCATGAGCGAGGTAATAAAGGAAGTCAATCCAAAATCCACTGTGGTTGCCCTCTCCGGTCCAAGCCATGCAGAAGAAGTAGGGCGCAACCTTCCTGCCTGTTTGGTTGCAGCTTCAGAGGATGAAAATGCACGAACCCGGGTGCAGGAAGTTTTTGGGGGTCCCGCTTTCCGCGTATACACCAGCAGTGATATCATTGGGGTTGAACTGGGGGGTGCCCTGAAAAATATCATTGCCATTGCCGCCGGTGCCTGTGAAGGATTTGGACTGGGTGACAATGCTAAAGCAGCACTTATTACCCGCGGACTTGCAGAAATGATCCGGCTGGGAACAGCCTGTGGTGCAGCAGCAACCACCTTTTCAGGACTGAGCGGTCTAGGTGACCTGGTGGTTACCTGTGCCAGCCATCACTCCAGAAATCATCGGGTAGGACTTTGTATATCGCAAAATATGACCCTGAATGATATTCTAAAAAGTTCCCCCAAGGTAGCAGAAGGGATTCGCACTACCAAAAGTGCCCAACTCCTTTCGCAGCAATACAATGTGGAAATGCCAATAACAAAAGCAGTCTATGATGTACTTTACGAAAAATACAATGCGCAGGAATGTATTACCTCACTTATGACGCGCCTAATGTGCAGCGAGTGGGAGTAGCTATCCATTATACCGGCATTCATCTTCTCAACCATGTCTCCGCAAACCCAATGCTTTCCTGTAAATAATAAAAGGGAGCAATGGGTTATTTTCTTGGGTTTTACCCCCCGTTCATGATATAAATTATTGAGTTCTACTATAAAGAGTAGAAAGAGGGTTATTGTAGCGAGGAATAATTTTGGTGTCCTATACCAAAGCCACAATAGCAAACGAGGAAATTTGGGCTACCAACCCAATAACTATCAAGGACAGTATTCATGAGTACGGTAGACAGACTGATTTTGCTTTCCGGTTCCTTAAAGGGTAGAGAAACACCAATAAATGGAATTGTCACCATTGGTCGCAGCCCTAAAAGTACAATTCAATTAGACGATCTGAAGGTATCAAGAAAGCATGCACAAGTCATTCTTAAAGATGACGGCGTGCACCTCATTGATCTTGGAAGTGGTAACGGTACCTTTGTCGGACTGAAACGAATTGTAGAGCATCATCTCAAAAGCGGTGATATTTTCAGGATGGGGCGTC
>JAGLCZ010000427.1 GCA_023145975.1 Candidatus Hydrogenedentota bacterium
TCGGCACCTCTGCCGCGACGAAGTTTGATCCGCAATGCCGTAAGCTGTTGTGCCAACGGCATCACCCGAATACCTAATTCATGGGCAGTATCCGTACGACCCGTACTGTGCATAGCACTTAATGCTTCATCGCAGCCGCATAGGATGGCGCTTGTCCGGATAAGAAGCTGCCGCGTACTATAGATTTCAGGAGCAGCATAGATACGGTTAAAAAGCTGCTCACGGGCGGTATGTACCTGCCTTAGTTTTTCAATGGAAACCTCTGTTTCCTTTGCACAAATGATCTCAGCGAAATCATCAATATCTACCTTGTACTGCCGTGCAAGTTCAAGATCTACCTGTGCCTGCCGCCGGTCATCTTCAAGGATGCGTTTACTAATGGTGTCGCGCCAGGCTTTGCATACATCGGGTTCACCAATCACAAAAAGCTGCCCCTGTCCGGGAAACATTTCTATATGACGCTGCCGTACAGTGGGTTCCCAGGCGCGTGCACGGACCAATGCTGTCGTATCAAATATCTCAAGACCTGTCGGCAGGTTTTCCGGAATCGTAAGGTTCACAGAAGCAACCTGGCTTGTATCGTTATTGACAATATAGAAGAGGTAATAGTCGGAGCCGCGCAGCCAAAAGGTTGAGATTGGACCCGTATCCGATTGCAGGTAGGATTTAGGATGTTTGATTACAGCGACTTCGATTTGGATATCGTCAGGTGCCGGTATCGGATGCGCACTGAGGAATAGGGGCGCCATTACAGAAAGACGACTTACGCGATTGCCCAATTCAGACCATAAATCGCTGAAGGTCAGAAAGGGGCCCGTCAGGGAACGTTCATAATGACCCTCTATCCAAACAGGCATGTTATGGTAGGTATGTGCCAGCCAACCCTGTGCACCATTGGCCATCGCTGTATTCAGCATCAGCCGCATTTGCGGACTCGTATTCCAGTCCGGCGCATCGGATGCATATACAAATGCAGGGGCAGTCACCCAGAACTGCTGACCACCGAAAAGCGGCAGATGGGTACGCAAAGAACTTCCCAACCGGTTTGTGACTCCTGACTTAAAATGGGAAAATCCGGCGGCGGCAAAATGCGATGCAAACATGGGAAATGTATCTGCCTGCTTCATATTCACAACCATAGGGTGCTTCGAATCTACGGCGGCAATTTTATCACGAATTTCAAGAGCGGGAAGAAGGTCCTGTTCGGAAGGCGTATCCATAACATCCCATGCCAGCACTGCTTCTGAATC
>JAGLCZ010000428.1 GCA_023145975.1 Candidatus Hydrogenedentota bacterium
AAAACGCCCCGCAGACCGACCTTAAAGGAACAGCCTGCGAGGCAGTGGTTTACTATGGGTTACTTCTTCTGGGAATGACCTATCGTGCTCCAGCCAACCATGACCATCAACGCCAGACCGATGAGCAGCCAGTCGCCAATCATACGCTTCATAGTATCAACTGGACCAAGTCCTTTGCGACAACTGCTGAAACAACCACAGCCTTTGTCTAAAAAGGTCTCCAATTCGTCCAGACTTAAAGAGCCATCGGCATTGGTGTCAATTTCGTTAAACTGTGCCTGAGTCATACCCGGTACTGCAGCAGCAACTTCATCATAACTCAGCACACCATCACCATTGGTGTCAATTTCATTAAATTGTGCGATCAGCAACTCAATCATTTGCTCTAACGTTTCAGCCTCTCCTTCGTCGTCTGTTGCACTCCCAATCAATATTTCTCCATGTACCTTATTCACCCGGGTAAACCATTCAAAACTATCCCCGTACTGACCTTTAAGTTCAGGATTACCGTCAAGACGTACCATGGTAGTAGCAGCATCTTCCGGCATGGCAAGTACGCGGAAGGTCACCACAGCCAACGTGGCATTTAGTATGCCTTTTTCCGAATCATATACAGCCTCTTTACGGCCCATGCTGATATGTAATAATCCGTCACTCACCTGCCATTCCTGCGGATAAGAACCGGTAACAGTACCTTCGCGCACACTATCCACCTCAAGGACAGCACTGTCAAAACTCAGTGTGATATCGTAGCCGCTTAATCCCTGTGCATTATCTACCCGTACAGGTAATTCAAAGGTTTCATTCACACGACCTGACTCATCATCTACACGCACTTCTATGGAAATCCCTGAGCCCAGAATATTTGCCAGCAACAGTGCATCTGAAACATCACCCTCCATAGGAACAGGACTTACCTGATCAAAACCGGCGGCCAAACGTTGTAACAATACAGAGTCGGCACAGTTAACACGGTTGTCACCATTCAGATCCCCGGCAATAACATGTCCTGACTGCACCGTTTCCAGACCGACAGCAAGGCGTAACGCCCACAGCGCATCCCCAACATCAGATATGCCATCTCCATTTAAATCACCAAGCAAATAATCACCGCCGGCAGTAAGAATTGCCGTGGGTTCCAAGTCTATGCAAAGACGTTCTACTTCCGAGTTATAAAAAGTCACCGTATCCAGCGTTATTTCAGAGGAAGTGCCTACGATCACATCATCGCGAATCTTTGCATAAATGTCAAAGAAGTGTCCCCGTCCCTTAAGTCCCTGACCGCCCATAGTACCCATGACCGTAATAATGATTTTTCCCGGTTCTGTCGTATTGGGCACAAGCCCCATTTTACCGGTAATCGCTGTGGGGCGCACCTCTACAGAGGCTGCATCCAGGAATGCAGGATCATAGCGGACCTCGATTTGGATCCCCGCAGGAGAAATCGCTTCTGCGCTGGATACATTAATGGGAATAAGCAGTTCGTCCCCCGGATTTGCATTACGATCCGTCATGCTTACCAAAATAGGATCGCCGACACAGCTGCTGCCCGACTCATATACTGCTATCACCGTTGTTTCTTCGTCCGAACGAAGTAAGGCTGTCTGCACCGCAGGGGATGTCCATCCGCTGATATCCTTAAATTCAATACGATAAGTACCCGGTTCCAAATTGTTTTCAGCAGTTTCTGTTTCGCGCCACTCCACAGCACCCTCGCGCCGCCAACGCGCTCCTGCCGCAACCGCAGCAGCGGGTCCAAGTATTACCTGTAGCGAACCCATAACTACTTCGCCTTCACCTTCTACCGGCTCGCAAATATCAT
>JAGLCZ010000429.1 GCA_023145975.1 Candidatus Hydrogenedentota bacterium
GAACCTTCTCCTGCTTCCAGCAGCAGTTCACCATAAAAAAATAATTGCGGTGCATTATTCGGATGCTCGGCAAGCCCCTGCTCCAAAACTTCAATGGCTGCCTGCAAATCACCTTTTTCACGATAGGCCCTGCCAAGAAGTAAAATCGGCAGAGCAACATCATCCCGGCTTTTGCGATACTTCCGTATATACAGCCATTCTTCAACACGCCGTTCCTCTCCATAAACACGGGAGAGCAAGTCATCCAGTTTGGCAGCAATACGAGGCACGTCATCCATAGTCAACAGCACTTCCCGATAGAATCGCAGAGCACAATCGGGGTTATGCTGTTCCATGCATATTCCCATCTCAATCGAATTAAAAAAAGTATGGGAAGGAGACCAGTAAATCGGCATGTCGGGATAGGTATCCGCATCAGATGGCAATTCATCTTGTGCTGCAGACAAAACTCGCCATTGCTGATACCGGGACAGCACATCATCCGGCACATCCAATTTCGCACAAACCATACGAGCATGACAGCCAACCCGTTTCCCCGGTTTGGGATTCTGCACCACATACTGCCAATCCCAGGCACTTATTTTTGGAGGTTCTCCCCAGTTCCACACAGAAAAACGAATAGGTGCTTCCTGATCAAACATCATAGCAAAAGTCAACGGTTTCTGTTGACTGCTTTCAGGTACAGACATATCCAGCAACCCATAGTACAGGGGTTTAGTAAAAAAGATATGCTCTTCCGCAATAACATTAAAAGCATACGCACCCGATTCCGATGGCAATTCGGGAACTCCCTGAAAAGCAATCGTACCCCCAAAGCGACCTTTGTCAATAGTAGGTCCATAGGACACCCATTGTTCTTTCCCTTCAGAAATGCCGGGGAAATGAAGGGTATGATCAGCAAAATTACTCTGATAACTGGCCCACATAAAACCTACATAACCCATGGGAAACGCTTCTTCGCCCGGGGTCGTATAAAACGCTATGTCGATAGCGTCCTTCCCGTCAAAACGATACACCATTTCCGATTCCATATCCCAGGAACTGCCTTCTGCCGGCCAATACACATGCGCCACCCCCGGTGCTTCAATACAAAATCGCATGGGATCTGTTCGCGGGGTGAAAAGAGAACGTTCGTTATCTGCCGCCGCTCCGGAGAAAATATGTTCGAAGTTTAAAGAGGTCAGGTGTACAACGGGTTTCATGAACGCATCCCGATGGGTCAAATGCGTAATACCGGCGCCCTTCTTCTCAT
>JAGLCZ010000043.1 GCA_023145975.1 Candidatus Hydrogenedentota bacterium
TTTCAAAAATGCAACGGCGTGTTGAAGAAAAGGGGTTAACGGTAGTTCCATTGAGTACTTATTTTAAACGGGGAAAACTTAAGATTGAAATAGGGCTCTGTAAAGGTAAGCATATCTATGATAAACGAGAGACTATACAGAAGCGAGAGGCACAGCGAGAAATGAATAGACTAGTGAAGTATACTCGATGACGTAAAATTGGGGTATATGTCTCCGCAGCAATATGAAAAGAAAGCAAAGATGTCAACAAAAAAAAATAGCATAATACCTCGATTTAATTGTCCGCTTTTCGTTGAGCACTAGGAAAAGAGAAAATTACTGATGCAGGAATTGCATGAACGCGTTATTGGTTTTACTTTGCATAAATAGTGGGTACTGTGCATAATAAATATTCTAGCTGATACTTATTGGTTTTATTGGATATTACTCACAGGAGATAGGTGATGGCGTATGTACTGGCACTTGATCAGGGAACCACGAGTTCACGAGCTATTCTTTTCAATGAGGCTGGACATGTTGTTTCAGTAGCACAGAAGGAGTTTGAACAACTCTTCCCACAGCCGGGTTGGGTGGAACATCGTCCTGATGAAATATGGTCTTCGCAGGTAGCGGTTGCATCTGAGGTTATGGCTAAGACGGGCATTTCGCCCCGGGAAATTGCCGCTATCGGTATTACAAACCAACGTGAAACCACATTGGTATGGGATAAAATAACCGGTGTTCCTGTGTGTAATGCCATTGTCTGGCAGGATCGGCGTACGACGGGTATATGCGAAGCGCTTTGCACAGCAGGTAAGGAAAATATATTTCGTACCAAGACGGGGCTTCTCCTTGATCCTTATTTCTCCGGAACCAAGATAAAGTGGATTTTGGATAATATCCCAGGGATTCGTGAGCGGGCAGAAAACGGGGAGTTGGCTTTTGGCACAGTCGATTCGTGGCTGGTATGGAATCTCACAGGGGGAACCCGGCACATTACCGATGCGAGCAATGCATCACGTACCCTGCTTTTTAACTTAAAGACGGGTGATTGGGATGATGAGCTGTTGACCCTATTAACTATTCCCAAAAGCATGTTGCCTGAAGTTTGTTCATCAAGCGAAGTCTATGGAAATACAGTTCCCAATATTTTTGGAGCGCCTATTCCTATAGCCGGTATTGCAGGCGATCAACAGGCAGCGTTATTTGGGCAAATGTGTATCAAACCCGGGATGGTTAAAAATACGTATGGTACGGGCTGTTTTATGCTGTTAAATACGGGAAATGAAATTGTTCTTTCCAAAAATAATCTGCTTTCAACGGTTGCCTGGAAAATAGGTGATCAAACGGAATATGCTTTGGAGGGAAGTGTATTTGTGGCTGGTGCTTTGGTGCAGTGGTTACGTGATGGGTTGGGTTTGATTACCGCTGCCTCCGATATTGAGGGACTGGCGGCTTCGGTCGAAGATAATGGCGGTGTTTATATTGTTCCTGCCTTTTCCGGACTGGGTGCCCCCCATTGGGATCCCCGTGCACGCGGCATAATTGGCGGGTTGACCCGTG
>JAGLCZ010000430.1 GCA_023145975.1 Candidatus Hydrogenedentota bacterium
GTTTTACCACGGGCAATCACCTTTGCCAGCAGGGAATCATAGTGATAGGGTACTTCGTACCCGGAAAACAGATGGGTATCCACCCGAATCCCCGGTCCGCCCGGGATATGACAACGCCGTATCAAACCGGAGTTGGGTCTGAAATCGGCGGAAGGATCTTCGGCATAAACCCGTGCCTCAATCACGAAGCCCTGCTGCTCCACCGTGTCATAGCCAAGAGACTCCCCGGCGGCAAGCCGTATCTGTTCACGCACCAGATCAATACCCGTTGCCTCTTCCGTAAGGGTATGCTCCACCTGAATACGGGCATTCAGTTCAATAAAATAAAACGAACCATCGGGAGCAAGTAGAAACTCGACCGTGCCTGCATTGCTGTAGTTGACGGCAACAGCAGCACTTAAAGCGGCTTCTGTCATTTTCTTGCGAAGCTTGCTGTCCAAGGCTGTACTGGGCGTTTCCTCAATAAGTTTCTGGTGCCGACGCTGGATAGTGCATTCCCGTTCGCCAAAACAAACGAGGTTCCCTTCCTTATCCCCCAGAATCTGAAATTCAATGTGACGTGCCCCTTCAATAAATTTTTCAAGGTACACACCGCCATCGCCAAATGCGGCTTCTGCTTCTGAAGCGGCTATGGATACGGCATGTTTTAAGGTGGCCTCGTTGTGCGCAATGCGCATGCCCCGTCCCCCGCCGCCTGCCGACGCCTTTACCAATACGGGGTAGCCGATGTCCCGGGCAACCTTTGCTGCCTGCTGCGGATCCAGTATACCCTCGTCACTTCCCGGTGCCACGGGTACCCCCGCTGCCTGCACCATCTTACGACAGGTAGCCTTGTCACCACACAGCGTAATGGCTTCCACCGTAGGTCCGATAAATCCTATATGACAATCCCGGCAAATCCCGGCAAACTTGGGGCTTTCCGCCAGGAAGCCATAGCCCGGATGAATTGCCTCCACATCGGCTATTTCCGCAGCGGCAATAATCGTGGCGGGTTTCAGGTAACTTTCTGCGGCTCCTGCCGGACCAATACAAATACATTCATCGGCCAACTGCACATGAAGGGAATCCCGATCCGCAGTGGAATACACTGCCACGGAAGTAATCCCCATCTCACGACAGGCACGTATGATACGCACTGCAATTTCACCGCGATTGGCTATGAGAAGACGATTAAACATGGGATACCCCCGTCAAGCCAGGGGACGCACCGCAATAAGCGGCTGTCCATATTCGACGGGCTCACCATTGCGCACGAGAATACGCTCCACAATAGCCGGCACTTTACATACGACTTCATTCATAATCTTCATGGCTTCCACAATACATATCACCTGGTTGGCATCCACCGTGTCCCCGGTCTGTATAAAAGGAGGCACACCGTGTCCCGAAGTAGCGTAATAGGTACCTACCATGGGTGAATCCACCGTCACAAGCCCTTCCGCAAGTAATGCCTGTGTTGCCGCATCCAGAGTGGACGCAGGAGTCACCCGTTCTTCTTCAGCACGAACCGTTTTTGCAGGGATTACATGGGTCTCTAAATCCATTGATTTTGCCAGACGGATGCGTCGCCCCTCTTCTTCTACTTCGATTTCAGACAAATCAGTAGACTCGAAGATCCGGATCAATTCCTGCAGTTCCTCAAAATCCATTTTATTACCCTTTAAATGTTACACACAAATATCAGGACACTTTCTTTGGAAACTACATACGCTCCACGTACTCACCGGTACGGGTATCCACTTTAACCTTGTCCCCTTCGTTCAAAAACAAGGGTACCTGTATGGCTGCACCGGTTTCAAGGGTCGCCGGTTTTTTCGCGCCGCTGCTGCGATCCCCCTGCACACCCGGATCGGACTTGCTAATAGTAAGCACTACATGGGAAGGCACTTCAACAGAAATTACCGCGCCATTATAAAACATGAGCGAGATATCATCATTCTCTTTCAGCCACAGTGCCTTGTCCCCTACGAGGTCGTCATTTACTGCCAATTGCTCATAGGTCTCATAGTCCATGAAATGGAACTGGTCACCGTCAGAGTAAAGGTACTGCCAGCGCTGCTCTTCAATACGTGCCTCTTCAAATTTTTCGCCGGAACGGAAGGTTTTCTCCAATACCCGTCCCGTCAGAAAGTTTTTGAATTTTGTACGTACAAAAGCGGGACCCTTGCCGGGTTTCACATGCTGGAATTCAATAATTCCCATCAAATCACCGCCAAGATTTATCACCAATCCATTGCGAAAGTCTGCTGTTGATATCATGATTAAAGTATCCGTAATTCCTTTGGTAATCGGTTAAAATTGTCACAGCCGTCGTCCGTAACAACAACAAGGTCTTCAATTCGTACACCTCCCTGACCCGGGAGATAAATTCCTGGTTCCACCGTAACGACCATACCCGTCTTCAGAACAGCACGGGATTCCGTATTGATTCGAGGTGCTTCATGCACTTCCAATCCCACGCCATGCCCTGTGCCGTGACCAAAATTGTCGCCATATCCAGCGTCCATTATATACCCGCGCGCGGCAGCATCCACTTCCTGAGCAGATACACCTGCCCGCACGACCTGTAACGCCATTTCCTGCGCCACACGGGTCGTTTCATATATTTCACTAAACCATCCGTCCAGTATCCTACAGAAAACGAAGGTCCGGGTCAAGTCGGAACAGTATCCATCAAGGACACAACCACAGTCAACCAGGATAATATCGCCGGATTTCAAAGCACGGTCGCCGGGTTTTCCATGGGGAAGCGCACTACGATCACCGAATAATACAATACTGTCAAAGGACGCACCCTGTGCCCCCCGTTTCCGAAATTCATATTCCAGCAACCCCGCCAAAGCACATTCCGAAACACCCGGCTTGAGATGTTCCAGCATAGCTTCCAATGATTCTTCTGCAAGGGCTGTTGCTGCGGCAATACGCTCAATTTCACCAGGATCCTTGCACGAACGCAATTCACTGCATATTCCGGAGGCTGCAAGGAACTCACCGCTGCAATTTGTTTCAAGCGTTTGATGGCGTGCCACCGAAATGGTTGACGGCTCAAAAGCAATGTGCTTCAGCTGTGCCTGCTCCAGCTGTTCTGCCAGACGCAAATCAAGATTGCCGGCACACTCCACCACCTGCGCAGTACGCACCTGTGCCGCAGCCTGCTCAATATACCGAAAATCACACAGTAATTTCGCCGATTGGCACGTCACCAATAACGCCGATGTACTCCCGTGAAACCCCGTCAAATAAGCATTATCGGAGGGATCCACACTAATAAAGGCATCCCACCCGTGTTTCGCCATAGCGGATTGCAATGCACCCATACGTTTTTCAAAGTGATGATTGTTCATAGCGTAATTATTTCGTTGATAGGAATCCGTGTTATCTGAATATCTTCCTTACTCACAGGTTATCTCTGATCGTGACGGCACGCAGGGCTGTCCATCGGATCCCGATCCGCTTATTCTCTGCTTTGCCGCCGTTCATCAACAACCTTCTGAAAGAAGACAACATCATACTGACTAAACCTTATAGAAATATAGTGATCGATTAATCTTGTCGTAAGAATCAGGTAATCCGTACCCAACTCTTATAGTTGATATGAACCATCGCATCGGCTCAATCCAGTCTGACCAGGATATACCGCCAGCAGATTCAAACAACAGATATCATAGTACGCGAGGTCTGGTTCCCGGTTCAACTTCCATCACTCATCGCCAAGCAGCATAATTTGCTATATTGAAGAGGACCCGTGCCCCTTGATACATTATGTCATGGTTAGTTCAGCAAACAAGTGTAGTCGCAATCTTAAAAAGGATACATGACTATGTTCTCGACTATGGTTGATGGCGCAGTCTGGCTGGTGGAAACATTTCTATTTCTAGTGGTCAGCACTTTTGGGTTTTTCTTTGGATGGATGTTCTAAAAAATCTTTTCGTGCGCGTGTTTACAAATTTCAGGGTGTTTTCGGTTTCTGCTGCTGTTCACGAATGCGTCGAAAAGGTTCCGGTAAACCATCCAGTTTTTTGAGTACCGGCTTCGTGGGCGTGGCTCTTTGCGGCACACGCTTGGGCGACTGTACTGACGGTGCAGGACGAACCTTTGCTTTCGACGGGGAGGGGGTTCCCACGGTGGACTTGCTTTCCGGAAATTCCCAGCTAATCCGATATATCCCAGCTGCCGCCAAGACAAAAACTATGCCGACAGCAAAACCCAGCAAGGCCGTCCTGTTCGCATTAAACCATTGCTTCATATCGTCCATCATTTTTGCAACCATCTTCATAAATTCCTTTCACTGATGCATTACCTTTATTTCACGCGATGGGTCAACACCTCCGGCGGAATTTCCTGATAGGGAATATCCGGACCTGCATAACTCACCCGCAGCGCATCGACACCACCCGCCTCAAAATAGGAAACCCGGATGGGATACTTCCCGGGGCGCAAACCGATGAAACCTGTAACCGCCTCTTCCTTGTGTAACCCGTCGTTACTGACAACACATTGGTCACCAATATAAAGCATACTGCCATCATTAGAGGACGTACAAAATGTATACACTCCGTCACGGGGAATATCTATATATCCTTCAAAGGACAGGGCAAATGCATTAATGTTGTGTACTTCAGCAGGCTTGAGAGAAAAGTCTTTGACAACGCCGGAAGTAACCGGTACCAACGAACTAAGGTCGCCCAAAGACTCCAGTGTTTCCGCATAAA
>JAGLCZ010000431.1 GCA_023145975.1 Candidatus Hydrogenedentota bacterium
TTTTCAGCGTCAAAATTTGCAACCCGTGTCATTCCGGTTTCTCCTCGACGAGGTACGAGGAGAGGAAAATACCGGAATCTATGAAGTGAAAGAAAGCGTGACTATAAGTACTATGGATTCCGGTCTTTGCCGCTTAAGGATTCGCGTCAAAACCGGAATGACGGGAGAAGAAGTCGTCTTCGGGTTAAACTTGTATGGGAAAAAGGAATTTGACGCAGGAATACTACAACGGCAAGATACGGATGCGCCGTCTTTTTTCATCAACAGTCAATAAGGCGCCTGTATCAAGGTCGTTTAAGAGGTATCACAACAATTTCCTGGCAGGTAATTTTTGTACTCCATTTCCCTATCAGCTCAAGGGTTATTCCTATCTTGGGCAGAAGAGATTCCAGATTAAAAATCATCCCGAAGGGATGAATAGATGGTAGCCGGGGGTTGAGCGTAGCGATACCCCCGGAGAGAGATTTCACCCCACACGCCCTCCATCCCAGAGGGATGGCAGATGCACATTAATTTGAATGCGACCAGTTCAATAAATTATCGTGTTCATACATTATTACGACCTTTGGACATAAGGGTGTTTTATCATGTCTTCAACTTATCTTAATCTTCACTATCATATCATTTTCGGTACCAAAAATCGACGCCCTTATATTGATGATAAATTCCGGGGACGAATACATGCTTACCTTGGGGGTACACTTAAAAAATTGGGCTGCGTCCCCCAAAAAATAGGTGGCACCCAAGATCACGTTCATATATTAACCGGGCTGAAGGCGACTCATTGCCTTTCCGATGTAATGCGCGAATTAAAAAAGAACACATCCATTTGGGTACATAAAGAGATCGGTATACCTGAATTTCAATGGCAGGATGGATATGCGGCATTTACGGTAAGTGCCACCGCATGTTCTGGGGTAAAACGGTATATTGATCGCCAGAAAGAGCATCATCGGCAAAAAACTTTCAAAGAAGAATTAGCGGAGCTCCTGGAGATGGCCGGTATCGAATACGACCCAAAATATCTGGATTAAAGGGAGGGGGTCTGTCATCCCTCCGGGATGAAAAAAAGTGGGGATTACATTTCCGGGGGTATCGCTGGCGCTTAACCCCCGGCTATCGTCTAATTATCCCTTTCGGGATATGTTTATTTCCTGAAGTTGTGTTTCGTAAACTTTTGCCAGCGGCCACAGGGAATGCAGTCAAATCTTGGTATAGATTTGGAATTTCAGGCGCAGTTTAGGATAGCACTGATTGGTATACGAATTCGTTTACTTTTCTGTTTTCGGCAGGTACTTTTTTTCTTGCTAACCTGTTTAAGAATAGGCGCTTGAGCGATGTCGGGCAATTTCCCCTGCTTTTCCTTACAATAAAAGAGTAGGAGAGGTGTATCTGCAGTGTGTATCGCTCATAGAAGAAGGAGAAGTACCATGGGATTACAGGAGTCTGTCTGGCGTGAAAGCTGGATGACGGAAGAGGAGTGTCAGCGTATGCGCCGCTTCGCAGCATCAATACGCCGTTTATTCAAAACAAAAGGGGTACAGGAAACGCCGCTTCTTGCTTTACGTGTTATTGACGTGGGTATTCATTCTTTACTTGCGCGGCGGCTGGAGCGTGTGCTGGAGCCGTCAGTGAAAGAAAACGGCGAGGTATCTCTGGATATCAGTGGGCCGCAAGCGGATCATATCGGAAAAATACGGGAGCGGCTGCGCAAAGCGATTCGTGAACTTGAAGATGCCTGCACCCGATTGGGTTCGCCTATTGATGTGGGTATTGCCGATCAGTTATTGCCTCTTGTCCGTGAGACGCAGCAGTTACTCCAATCTAATCCTTCTGCCTCGGAATTTTTAGATAACCCCACCAGATAGTTGCTTTTGCTCTTAG
>JAGLCZ010000432.1 GCA_023145975.1 Candidatus Hydrogenedentota bacterium
GTGCCCCCATGGGCAAGTTCAAATTTTCCGGGGCGGGTAGTTTCGGCACCTGTAAACGCACCTTTTTCATGACCAAACAACTCTGACTCAACCAGGTTATCAGGAATAGCAGCACAATTGACCACCACGAACGGCTTCTTTGATCGCGGTCCGGAAAAATGGAGATGTCTTGCAATAAGTTCCTTGCCTGTTCCCGATTCGCCCTGGATCAATACATTACTCGGTACTGCAACGGCACGTCGTGTCCGCTCAAATACATCGCGCATGGCAGCACTCTTCCCCACGATATTCCCCAGGGAAACAGATGCATCCACCAATTGACTCAGCATACGATTATGCCGCCGCAGCTCATTGCGCTCACAGGTACGCGCTATAACCAGCAGTAATTCATCCTTGTCAAAAGGTTTTTCGAGATAATCTGCCGCCCCCTCTTTAATAGCAGTTACCGCCGTTTTTACCGTCGCATGAGCCGTCATTACCACTACATCAATATCAGGACATGCCCGCTTTGCACAACGTAATAATTCCAGACCATTCATCTTCGGCATTTTCATATCTGTCAGCAGAATATCGTATACGGTATCCTGTAACGCCTCCAGGGCGGCAACGCCATCAGCACAGGAACAGACCTCATACCCTTCCAGTTTGAGGATATCCCCTATAATCTCGCGCTGCACCTGATCATCTTCAGTGACCACAATACGTTGATTCATTCCATATCCGCCTTCATCGTTATTTAATTGTTTTTCTCAAGGGGAATTGTAATCAATACCTGGCAACCCAGTCCAAGACTGCTCGATAATTCAACCGCGCCGCCATGTTCCTCGATGATACCCCGTGTAATTGATAATCCCAAGCCTGTGCCGCCCGGTTTGGTCGTGAAGTATGGGTCGAACACCCGTTCTGCAGCTTCTTTTTCCAAGCCCGGTCCATCGTCACGAATCTCTATTTCAAAAGCACTATCCGTCAAACGCGAAAAAATACGTACACGCCCCTTTTCAGGACATGCCTCAAGAGC
>JAGLCZ010000433.1 GCA_023145975.1 Candidatus Hydrogenedentota bacterium
CCGTTATATCTGGCGTGACGATATATCAAACGATCAAATCGACGGGCACTATATGGCTTTCTACTCCTTCTTCGAGCATATCGCACAATTCGATCCCATTGAGCGTGAACGTATTGAAACACAGGTACGACAGGTTACAGATTATATTCTAGATAATAATTACACCATCATCGATTGGAATGGTAAAGTAACAATGTGGGGACATTGGGAACCTGAATACGTTAATGGTCATCTGGGTAGTTTTGCTGAAAATGGTCTGGCATCTCTGCAAATACTATCATTCTTAAAAACAGCCTATTACATTACCGACGATAAAAAATACCTTGTGCATTTCCGAAACCTAATCGAAGAGCATGGTTATCTCAGCAACCTTCAGCTTGAAAAGAAATTGTTTCCTGACGAATTAAATCATTCGGATGATCAGTTGGCAGCAGTGGCGTATTATCCCATCTTACAACTGGAACACAACCCGTTCATTTGTAATCCGCTGCATGCTGCTCTTCAGCGACACGGAGCGGTTGAATCGCTTGAACGTAATGCTTTTTTCGCTTTTCTACACGCTAGTATCAATCCCAAGCTCGCAGCAATAGAAGGAGGAGTACAAACCCTTCGGGAGTTCACTCAGGACCGTCGCAACTATGCCATGAAGAATACGCATCGAACGGATATAGTCATTCACCCACGCCCTAATCGTGGGGGTATGCCCGTCTTACTCGAAGTATTGCCCTATGATGAATATGAATTTGAACGTTGGAACCAAGACCCCTATCAACCAGATTCAGATGGAAATGGACTGAATGAGGGCAGTGGCGAAAGTTATCTCCTCGCATACTGGATGGCCCGATTTCATGGGATTATTGCACCGCCCACCTTATAACTTACCCTTAAGGAGTATGCTATGTATACACGTTCGATTATCTTTATAACCGCAGTATCGCTGGCTTTTTTCAGCATAAAAATAAGCGCTCAAGATACAGCCGTCAATCTGACGGGTGCAGGAATTGTGGTATCAAAAACCAACACGAAACTCTACAATGCCGCACAGATGCTTCAGGAGGAAATTGAGCGACGCGGCAATGGGAACATATCTATCAATAAATCCGAGACATCTGGTAATTTCCCAGTAATCATCATCGGTACCATTGATGATATGCCCCAAAACTTTGCAAAGCCAAAGGAAATCCTTGTACCGAATACTTCGGAAAGTTATGCAGTTCACAGCAGTGTGGCAAGCGGGTCGGCATCGACACTTTTTTTGATTGGTCATGATATACGCGGTGTACTGTATGCCGCAGGCTGGTTCTTACGCAAAGCGCATATTGAAATAGACTCTATGCAACTTCCGGGGGCTGTTTCCTTTTCCGCTTCACCCCGATACCCCATGCGCGGCCACCAACTCGGATTTCGTAACACAGCGAACAGCTACGATGCTTGGAATATTGATACCTTTGAACAATATATCCGCGACTGCATCATTTTTGGTACAAATTCAATCGAGTTAATCCCGTCACTTTCTGTCATTGCCAAAGATGGACCTGTTATGGTCGTATCGCGTCGATCCATGAATGTAAAAATTGCAGAGTTATTGGAGCGATATGGTTTAGAAGTCTGGCTTTTTTTGGAATTGAGCGGTCATGTAGAAAATCCCAAGGAATGGATCAGCGAACTGGAAGCCCGCGACCAATTATTTTCCGCTTATCCCATCATTGATCACATCATGATACCTGGAGGTGATCCCGGCCATACAGCCCCCAATCTACTTATGTCCTGGTTGGCCGATTTGTCACCTGTTTTACACAACTATTTCCCCAATGCCGGAATCTGGGTATCAAACCAGGGGTTCGTATCCGAAGAAAACGATACTTTCTTCCGATATATGAAAGAAAAGCAGCCTGATTGGCTTACAGGTGTTGTATTCGGTCCCTGGGCGAAACTCAGCATTGAAGAATTACGAAAACGTACCCCTGCACACTATCCCATTCGACGGTATCCCGATATTACTCATTGCATACGCAGTCAATACCCCATACCCGAATGGCATAGTGCCTTCGCGCAAATTGCCGGACGGGAATTTACAAACCCGCGTCCTGCCGACATGTCGATAATTCATAATCTTTTTGCCTCTTATGCCAATGGTTTTCTCGCCTATTCTGATGGATGCCATGACGATCTTAACAAGATGATCTGGTCTGCATTGGCGTGGGATCCCGATGCTGATGTTCATGGAATTGTCGAAGATTACGGACGTACCTTCTTCGGTCAGGCTTATGCCAAAGATATCGCTCAAGGGCT
The DNA here is from genome assembly GCA_023145975.1 of Candidatus Hydrogenedentota bacterium. Lineage (GTDB taxonomy): Bacteria > Hydrogenedentota > Hydrogenedentia > Hydrogenedentales > CAITNO01 > SLFT01. The sequence goes on from JAGLCZ010000433.1 coordinate 2,293, forward strand.
GTGGATGTTGGAGGGGAACTGGCGCGGCAACCCGTTAAGAAGTACGATTATCCCTAAAACACTTAGCCTCTGGTTGGCTATTGAAGCACGGGCAGGGAAGGAATTAGAAAATAACTGGCGGTTTAAACTCTACCTCCTACGTGCCTTGTGTGACGCATATATTCGTGAAAAACTCATTGTGGACACTGAACAGGAGCTTCGTATCTATGAAGCATTGGGACAGGTTGACACCGAGGGTATTCTTTCTGTGCTCGAAAATGCCGACGCAATCCTAAATGATGAAGGCACTGTTCGAGTTCACCGCGATTTGCGCATCCGTATAGAAAAACTCGCCATTGATTTATTTGAGCTTCAAGGAATGCAATATTCTGTCTATGAACCTTACCGGGCACGAAATACTGAACGGGGTGCCATACTTGACAATATTGATCTACCGCTGAATAACCGATTCTGGCTGATAAAACAACTGAAGGAAATTCGTTCCATGCAAGACGAAGGGGAACAGCGTACACGTATCAATAGGCTCGTCAATTGGGAATCACCACGACCGGGTACCTTATACGATGACTTAGGTCATGCTTCTAAGCAATCGCATCTTGTGCGGCAAACACCTTGGAGTAGAGACCCGGGATTTGTACATAGTCCACAGGAAGAGCACAGTAGCGCTCAGGATAAGATGTCCCGTACCCCTGGAAATCGCCGATTATCCTGGATTGATCAGGCACAAACCTTATTCGGAACACCGCTGCAAATGCACTACGATGAACTCGACCCCAATATCTCCTACACACTTCGAGTAACCTATGCAGGACGATTTCGTGCCACCATGCGTCTCCTCGCTGACGGGATTCACGAGATCCACGGTCCGCTTGTACAACCCAATCCAGTTTGGCCTATTGATTTCGACATACCCCGCGAAGCAACAAGCGATGGAATACTCGACTTGGAATGGCAGCTTGTCCAGGCACGAGGCTGCCAGGTAGCCGAAGTTTGGCTGATTCCAGGCAATTAACGCTGAAAGTACCTAAACGGAAAAATCAAAAGGTCAGCACCGATTATGATCGATACTGACCTCTACTTATTTTCTAATATCTTATGCAGGTATTTAAACTGTTGCCACTGTAGGAATTTCAAATCCAGGGCGATCCCCGTCCTTGATCAGTTTATTTGCCATCTCAGCGTTTTCACCCACTTGCCGCTCGGTCTCAGAATCGAAAGTAGTCCACGGACCAACTGTATATTCTGTACCATCTTCAGGAAGACCAACCCCCTTATTCATGAGATCGTGAAGTTTGGAAAAATGCTCATATGCATCGGGATTATCGCCAAATTGTCCTGACTTAAGGTTAAATGGCATTTTCTCACCAATTCGGTAGGAATTATTCATTAGATGTCCCAGTACACAACCGTAATGGGCGTCGTAAACATTGCCGTTGGCCATGTTTGGATCACCTGCACGACAGGCGGTAATGAAACTTTTCCAATTGCCGCCGGGAGTTACCTTACCATCAGGCAAACTGAGTTTTTCGCCAGTATCACTTCCCTTGGCATAATATGTATTGCGAATAATCTTGCCGCCATCTTCGAAGTAATATTCGTTTTCAACTTGTTTCTCATAGTCGTCATAATTAACATTGCGAACGTTGAAAAACACGTATTGCCCATTGGGATACTCGGCAATGGAAAACATCGTGTTCGGTGTTTCTCCCTGATCATTCCACTGAAAACGTCCGCCAAGTGACATGGTGCGTATCGGATGGGTTTGATCCGGGTCGATGGCCCATCGGGCGATATCAAGTTGATGAGTTCCCTGGTTATTTAGATCGCCGTTACCCGTCTTCCAGAACCAATGCCAATTGTAATGTACGTAGTTACGGTGGTACTGCTCGACCATTGCTGGACCACGCCAGAGATTCCAATCAAGGCGATCCGGTGGATCGCTTACCTCTCTAAAACCAATACCGCCTCGGGGCTTGCAGCAATACCCATAAGATATCTTCAGCTTACCAAATTTTCCTGCATGGATTGCCTCATGAAGACCTGCAATTTGTGCATTGCTGCGACTTTGTGTACCATGCTGAATAACCACCCCGTATTTCTTTTGCGCTTCTACTACGATCCTGCCTTCGCTGATATCATGGCTCATCGGTTTTTCAACGTATACATGTTTGCCTGCCTGTGCGGCCCAAATTGTAATCAGTGAATGCCAATGATTGGGGGTTGCTACTGAAATAGCATCAAGATTCTTGTCATCAAGTGCTTCACGAACGTCACGGACTCCCTTAGTTGTAAATTTCCCTTCAGTCTTTTTTTTCAGTACCTTCAATGCCCTGTCCAAAACCCGCTGATCGGGATCGATTACATAAGCAATCTCGACATTATCCTGTTCAAGCCACCCGCCAATATGACTTTGACCACGACCATTCAATCCAGCAACGGCAATTCGAAGACGGTTATTGGCGCCGATGACCTTTCCCGACGCACTCGTTCCGCAAAGCAGCAGGGACGCTCCGGCAAAGGCTGAAGTAGACTTAATAAACTGACGACGACTAATACGTGACATACTCTGTTTCTCCTTAGTTGTTTAGTTCCTGCCATTATAATCTCTTACCGTATATACTTCAACTACCAGCAAGGATATAGAAAGTATTCAGAGGAAACCTTCCGGAATTTATATCCGACTTCGATATTCGAGTATTCCCCCAAAAACGACACTTACCAAAATGCAAATTGTATAAATAGTGAGTAGTATTATGTTACTGGAAATATTTTTGGGCATACTTACAAGATACCCTGAGACAACAATAAGTCCAAGAATCATCGATATAGCCCCAGTGGGAAGAAGGGGAATACGTACGTGAGACCGGGATGACTTACGTTCTTTAGATCGACGCAGCCAAAATAGATATGCGATGATTACTATTACAACAAGTCCCAGCGTTACCAGAAATCGCATGGAAGTGGGCAGATCCAGTTTGTGTAATCGACTAAACCCTTCATAGCCACTTGCTACCACATTCGCTATCCCCAACAATACGACAAGTCCCATGGCAAAATACCGCTCTCCAGCGGTAATTAGTACGGAGTGTTTTTTTTCATCTGCCTCATTAAGGAGATAAAATGAAAAACCAAAAGATAAGCCGCCACCCAGTCCAATGGACATCTCCCAAAATTTCCACCAGGGCATTGCTCCTTCACAGCGAAACCAAAATGCACCCAGGGTAAATGCCATTGCAAAACCGATTCCCATAATCAGCATCACCTTGACTGCCCGCCAGTCTTTGCGGATACATTCAAAAGCGAGGAAACCTATATACAGCCCCACATGGGGGAGGATATTTTTTATTGCACCTGCAGCACGAATGCAGTCTCTATTTGCCTCATTGTATATCCCCTCTTTATAGAAGGGAAGAAATAGTTGCGGAA
>JAGLCZ010000434.1 GCA_023145975.1 Candidatus Hydrogenedentota bacterium
ATTCGTAGATCCTTTTCAGATCCCCCAGTTCCTTCAGTAACCACCGATGCTTCAACGGTGAATATACCCGGTTATGAAGAAACAAAGAGCTACCTTCAACGGATTCGCGATTATGTTCATGAAGGTGGTGCATCTTTTATCATCGTCACCATACCTGCTACTTCTGACATCATAGAATCCCAAGGATGGTATCTGGCTATATTCCGGTTATGCAATGAACTTGATATCCAATATATTGATCCCCGTCCCAATCTCAACATCTCAGACTATGTTCCTCCGCCAAATGGTCACTGGAACAATTCCGGTCATGCAAAAGTCGCAGAAATGTTACTGCCCTATATGAAAAAGACACTCTTTGGAAACAACTAGTTTTCCTACAGTAATACCACTATTCAAAAGAGTTTATACTCATATTTTTGCTAAAACGGTCTATAGCATGCCCATGCAGCATCTTGTTTTTCTGTATCTCTTTCTGCAATCTTTTTGATTACACAATGTCTGTTATATCTTCTAAGCGAAAAAAAATATGCGGCCAGGATATCAAAGGGAGCAGTGTGAAGAGTTTGAAAGAAAGTCCGCCAGTATGCCAATCCCCACAGGTTCGGTCCGCTGTGTTCAATTGATATTTCATAATAGCCATTCCAATTCCTGCAAATATAAGACATCACCTTGCGTATAGACGGCAACCATGTATCATGCAGCATGATGCGCCCACCGACTTGCAATAGTTTATCCGCATAAAACAGATCTACTAATGTAAACTCAAACTGATGATTTCCGTCTATAAATATAAAATCATAATGTAATTTTTCCTGGACAAGCTGTGGTAATGCCAGGTGCGAAGGTGCCTCAATAAACCGAACCATTTCTCTACATCCGACTTTTTCAACATTTAATATACCGATACCTTCCCACCATTTTTCCTGATAGGGATCAATGGCAGTATGATATCCCCCGCCATTTTCCTGAAGAGCTTGTAATATGAACAGGGTTGATATTCCATATGCCATACCTATTTCAAGAGTAGTAGTACTTTTTGTTCCTATGACTACATCATACAAAGCATTGCCATCCTCGCGCGGCAATGAAACGGGAAATGCCTTCCTCGGCGCGTTGTCAACACCTACGACTTCTTTCTTAAAATATATTTCATCTATAAATTTACTAATCATTATTTTACATCCATAGAAATAAGAAAGTACTATTCATTGCAATAATTGCTTTATGACCTACGGATCAAATAGACGTATAATAGCGGAATAGCACCTGACTATTTACTGCTAGAGTCCAGCTTTAATATCTTCGATGGTGTGCAGACGACGTTCCTGTTCTTCCTTGGGCATTCCCGGACAGATACCGACTTCACTGTCACGCATGACAGCCTTCTTTTCTGATACGGACAGGGAAATCCCTGCTTCCTTCTTAATCTCAATAATCAGATCAGAAAACTCCTGCCAGAGTGCAGCCGTGTCCCAACGTGCTTTATCCAGTACAGCAAGAGCTTCCAGATAACGCCCTTCTTCACGCATATCCAGGGCTTCCATGCGCATTTTTCGTCCTTCGCCAAAAGGATCGGAAAGCTCATTCCATATTCCCCGCGCCAGCATATAATTCTCTTCCGCTTGTTTCCGAAATTTTTTGGAAACCGTAGCATCGGTCATCTGCTTTGCTTGTATTCGAAATTCTTCGGCACGTTTCTCGTAGATCAATCCTTGATTACGCAAGATGAATCGTGGAGCAACCTCAACAGCAGTCATGCTGCCGGGATAGCGTTCCATATAATCCTTCCACCCTTGCAGTGCCTCCTCATATTGACCATTTAATTCCTGACATAGAAATAATTGGCGGGGAACCCAACGGTCATGGGGCAAAGCAATCGCTTCGGCAAGATATTTTACAGCATTTGCATAATCTTCAAGTTTTTGTTTGTAAAGGGCAAAACCCAAATCAAAATAAATACGGTAGTTTCTCGGATTACGGCGTATACCATCCTTCAGGAAATCAATGGCATAATAATAAAAGCGTTCTTTCTCGCCCAGGCATACCTGATAACGCGGGTCCCAGTCCCGTCGCGGCCAGGGCGTATCCGGCATAGATGCGGTCGCATTATAAGCCAGATGCCAGGAACCAATGATATAGGCTTCTACAAAATGCGGGTCCAAGGCTACGCAGGTACGCATCAGAGTGATCATACGATACATATTGCCCTGATGCCAGTATCGATCCACCTCAAGCCAGACGAGATTGGCTGCAACTTTTCTAAACCCGAAAAACAGATTGAAAATATTGACATCCCCTGCCTGCGCTTCCGCATACTGAATATCTTGCGCAAATCGAAGTTTTCGTTCTTTCGCCAAAAGGAGAAATTGTTGGCGTTGCTCTGCTGCATAGGAACTACGTGCAAAACTCCATATTCGCCAATCTTGTTGATAATCTTTTGCTACCCGTCCCAACAGGCTTATATCTTCGGAATCACTGTCACCATCTAAATAGTCGAAAAAGATACCTGACTCCCGGGCTGCTGCAACGCTTCCACTGAAAAGAACACCATCTTGGTCACCTTCTTCCTGATCCTGAAAAAGGCGTTCACTTACGGCAGCAGCAATCAACCACCTGTAGTACGCTTCAGATTCTCTAAGATGGCGCATTCGTAAATTCATTGCTATCCCGGCAATCAGCACAAGGATAAGCAAAACTATCACTATTAAATTTGGGAATCGTTTAAGGAACTCCACTACTACACCTCCTTGCGCCAAAAGATTACATAAGCGCACAGGAACCCGGCAAGCCCATAGATAGAACCATAGAGCAACAGGGAAGGAATAAACACATCTAAGAGCGGATCGTTAGGCTGACCATTAACAATTTGTGTCTTCAAACTGAAATTCTGCAGGTTTGGCAACACCGCATATAATCCCGTAGCTACTTTACCAATGATCATATCAAGCCATTCAGTGGTTTGAGATGCGCGATTTTCAACATCTTTCAGGTATTCCGTGAGGTTGCCCGTAATATAGACAAACAATCCACCCATAATAGGAACAAGAGAGGTTGTTGCAGCGCAGGATATGGCAAAAGTAAATGCAGAAACAATAAGAAATTCAAAATAGGTGAGCAAAATACTCCACAAAAGCAATGTCGGCATAATCCCCTGCCTTAAATAGAGAGCCATAAAGAACAGCCCTCCCATCAATAGCAGATTTACAATAATGATGAGCTGCGCGCCCATAAATTTACCGAGCAGATACTGCATCCGACCCACCGGCTTGGACAACACGGTATATATAACCTTATTTTCAATTTCATTGGGAACGACTGATGCTGAAATATATACGGTAATGAGAACGCCAAAAATTGAAATGGCAGCGACACAGATATCTTTGATAAGTTTGAGATCAATATCCGTTTCCGCAGAAGGATCAAGAAATGAGGATATAAAACTTGAACCAAAAATAACAAGTAAACTCAGCACCAGAAAACCGATAAGCATTTTCCGGCGGATACCCTCGCGATAGGTATACAGAGCAATATAGTAGGGTCCACGAAAAAAAGAAGAAATGGCATTCATGTTATTATCTCCGATCAGCTTCAGCAGCGCCAATTACACGCACAAATAATTCTTCGAGAGTCTCTCTGCGCGGCGCAACACTATTTAACTCTAATGACTTACTTTTACACAGTTCGATAGCATCATAAATAGAAAGCGTACTGCCAATACGCAGTGTTGCACGTCCTCCTGTCCGATCCTCCACAGTGATCCCGCGGCTGCTTAGTTCACTGGCTATCCCATCATCAATGCCATCAACACTTACGGTCATTTCCCGCTTGACAAGCAACTCATCCACAGAACCAATGGTTTGCAAGGTTCCATTATAGAGAATACCAACACGATTACTCATGAGTTCTACTTCCAACAGTTCATGACTTGAAATAAGAAGCGTTTTTCCTTCTTCCCGCAGGCGTAACAGAATATCACGAATTTCCTTACGTGCAATGGGATCCAGTCCTGTAGTTGGTTCATCGAGTATAAGTAACTTGGGATCGCTGATAAGTGCCTGAGCAAGACCTATACGCTGGCGCATCCCTTTGGAATAGCCGCGCAGCAAACGCTTGCGTGCATGCTGCATTCCCACCATGTCCATGGTGGCATCTATTCTTTTTTTGAGATCGCTACCACGCAGCCCGTAGAGCTTTCCGTAATAAGACAATATCTCTTCACCACGCAGAAAGTCAGGGTAATACGCGCCTTCAGGAAGATAGCCGATATTTTTTTTCACTGCGGCAGAACTGATGGCACTATTACCAAAAATTTTGATGGTACCCTGCGTCGGGAAGATTAGCCCCAACAACATTTTAATGGTGGTAGTTTTTCCTGACCCATTTGGACCCAAGTATCCAAATATCTCCCCCTCCTCCACATCAAGGGAAAGTTCATTAAGAGCATGCACATCCTGACCACGGAGGGCACCCTCATATATTTTAGTCAGATTTTGCGTTGAAATAGCTGTTGACACGTACTTCCGACCTTTCCGGTTGTTTCATGCGCAATTGATTTGCACACTCGATATCATATTGAAGCGAATACCATACACCGATTAACAGGCAGTACATTAAAGGTATTCTCACTGGACAGGCACATGTAATAAAGTCTGAATTGTGTTTATAATAGCAGAAATCCACTTTTTTTTCCAGAAATTCTATACCGCATCTGCTATCTGCCAGGAACTGTAGCAACAGTATCCAAAATTTCTTCATAGGGCGGAACGTATCCATCCCATGCTTTTACCAAATTTCCGTTATGAATCAAACTCAGCCGGAAAGATTCCTCTCCGATAAGCGCGTAATATAAAAGCGCACGATTACCTAGAGAATACATAGGAAATATGGGATCCGTATTCCCGCGAAAGATATCCATATCGCCTAAAACATCTTCGTAGCAAAGTGCAATAATCGGCGACATATCAGGAATATGCCACAATTCATTAATCTCCGATACCATTTCCATACATTCATCACAAGACATGCTCATAATAGGTACAAGATAGAATCCGCTTCCCAGATCAAAGTAACCCTCCGACAGATAAAGTTTAAACTGTGCATAAGAAAGTTCATCCGCTGCAATATCGTCATCGTTTGATTGAAAGGAAGACCATTCAATGTCCCTATATGCATACGCTGTTGCCGCTGATGCCACTAATACTGCAACAAGTATTTTTAATGCACTAGGAGCAAGACGACTGAAAATATTTACTGTACCTTTGCGTTTACTGTCCTCACTGCAACTTGTATTTTTCCTGTGCGTCCAGAAAATAAATATCCCGGAGGAAACTAAGAAGCCGTTTTTCGCTAAAGAAAGCTGGGGCGACATTTTAAAAAATGGAAAGCACCCACAATCTTCCAGACCATGTACTACCCATGCATAGATTATAAGAACGCTAAAGAAAAGTAACATTCCCTGCATGATCAGCATAACAAGCCCCCATAGTCGTACACCTAATATCATCATGAAACCCAAAGCAACCTCTACAAACAGGGTAAACAATGCCGTTAGCAACAATAAATTTGGGGATAGGATTACCTTGTAAGCAGCAATTTGCACTGCAAATTTATCAATATCCAAGCCTTTGGGAAGTGCACCTACCAGGAAATACAGTCCAATAAAAATTTCCAGGACACGCGAAATAGAATATAATTTAGTGTAACGAGTCATATAAAATATAGAATTTCTATTGTTATTATTGCCAAACAATGATATACACTACCTAACGTAAGAATCAGACCAATAGTTGACTGTAATTATCTCTTCCAAATCCTACTTATAAAAGATTACTGCCTGTTATATTTCTCAGGAAGTTTCGATTGACGGCTGGGGAAGTAATACTTTTGCGCCAGCCTTTAAGATCAATAGGCGTTTCCCATTTGAAATGGTAAGTTTTTGGGTGTACCGACTATATTCATGAGCTTTCCAGTCGCCCAATATGGAATCGCCAAGTTTTAAGGAAACGTTTTCAACACGTCCATCAGGATAGCTGAGACTTCCCTTGAATCGCGGTGCAGCATCTTCGCCATGTAATACCCCTTGCATTAAAAAGAGAATACCATCCTCTTCTGTTACAAGTTCCTCTTCGCTGCCATCCCCCGTGACAATTCTTCCAGGTAATGTATCTCCCACCCTATTATTATTCGCAACGGCATGGACCCTTTCGTTTTCCCTGCTGCTTTCAGGGATATTGTTTTCCGCTGCCATTTCTTGTATTTCAATTGTTAATGCACTTGCTCTTGGCGCTATCGTATGCATAAGGGCTACCGTACCGCCACTCAATATTGTGCAGAAAACGATAAGTGCTATCCGGTTTATAACAGATATATTCCAAGTCTTCCACTTATAATTTGAAAGCGAAACTCCCACGCCAGTGCCCAGAAACACTGTCCCTACCACAACAAGCAATCCTCTGGTATTGATGACAGGCAGCCCAACATTTCCATCTATCACTAAAAGATAGGTATCCATAGAAGTTCGATAATATACAAAGCATAGTAATAACCCCATCAGTAAAATCCATAACACAAGCACTACTGGGGCACGAAGGTTTTTATCAACGAGCATAGTAAAGACAGCAAGACCTATGGCAACACAGGTTGAGAAAACAGCAAGCCAATCTGTTTCTATAACACCTGTTTCTGCGGACATAAGTAATCCAACGATTATAAGCAATGCGGCAGAGGAAAACAGCGGCGTATCCATTGCAAATGTATTGTGCCCTATACTGCCCCGTAACCGGTGCATCACTGTAGTTGACACACGTGGAACTTCGACATCTGAATTAGCAGTTAATGCTTGGCGGAGAAAGCTTTGCATACGTATAATATTATTTTCTGCAGCAGCAATAGATTGCAATATTTCTTGTTGGGTATGCTCCTGTAAATGTTTTTTTGTAGCGTGCTCAATGATCTCTTCTTTATACTTTGCCAGTGCTTTCAAATCATTCTTGTAATCAAGGAGCAGTTGATCCATACGTTGACGAAAAAAACGAATACAAGCCGTATTTCTTATCAATGCACCTTCTGTTTCTGCTAACCCTTCCTTGAGTGAATCCACAGTAGAATCCTGTTCAGAAACCATACGTTCCCATTCAATCTTCCGTCTTTCCAACGCTCCGCGCATTTGCAGCATATCCCGCAATTCCTCTCCATAGAAAATAAATAATGGTTTGCCGCTATTATTTAAGGACGAATCAGATACATTTATCTCAAATGTCGTCTCATCAAAAGAATCAAGGGAGACATTGAGAGCCCCTCCCGCCATAAACGAGTCTTTGATTTCGCTCCATGCCAACAAATTATGGTTTTGCCGTTCAACCTGTTCCCTGACCTGTCTTAAATCTGTTATTTGGGAGGTGAACAGAGCAAGAGAACAATCGCCCACGCGTAATGCAATATTCAGTCGGGCAATCTCATTTTCCAGCCCTATAAGTCGCTTTGCTGCTGAACGCTGCTCCTGCTTAAGATAATCAACTGTCTTTTCCTGGGTACGTAACAACGCTTTTTCGGTAGATATCAGTAATGCTTTCTGCGAATTTTCCGTTGCTGTTTCCCCCAGTGCCGATATCCTTTTATTCAATTCCTCTTTGTAGCTAAAAAGTAGTTGTAACGGCTCACACGGTTCCAAAGGTATTTTTGCTGTTTTTTTCACCACAACATTGGGAACAGGTACGCCGTCTGATTCCCCCAAAAAATTCTCTTTTTTTTCAAAGATATCATCCGTTGATATCTGCTCAGAAACTTCTTTATTCTCATTGGTTTTAGAAGATTTATTATCAAAAAAAATACCACCCATATCTATGTCGGTAATAGAAGAGGATGGAAGAGGAAAATCATCGGGCACACTCAAAAATTCTTCGGAGACACCTGAAACGAAACGGTCAGATTGCCCGGGAAGCCGTAATAATTCTGGGTGTTCATTCAGATGAAGGAATGGGACAGTATCAGGGATTTCATCTTTCTCAGGAATAAACCATTTTTGGTGACAGGCAACACATTTGGCCGGACGCCCATACATATCCGAGGTGACCTGCATCCTTTGCCCACATAAGCAAAATACGCGCAGGTTCTTATCCTTCTTATCTGTCATACTATAACCATCTATAGCAATTTAAACCCAGCTTTATACGCCATATTATTAAAAAACAATGTGTTACGATTATGCTTAGATACACCGAACTGCAATAGAAACACTAATCGTATTGAATAGGATGTGCATACTCATAACGCACACCTTCTATAATAAGGATACCATAAAAGTAAGTACTGTTAATGAGAATTTTCAGAAACGTCCCAAACCCCGTTTTTATACTATCTTTTTTACCCACTATATTGCCTGGCAATAAAATTAGGGAGAAGATGTATGACTTTCTATTACAGCCAAAGGTTCTTCAATACGAAAAACAATCTCGCCATCCCGCGTGAGCCGCCTTACGCGACGAATGGTTGCCTCGATCTCTATAGGATCAGCTTTCATAGCCTTAACACGCTGTTGTGCTTGAGTAACGCGTTGTTTTAATGATTCAATATCCTGCTTTACAGCCTCTATTTGCTCTTCATTCTTATCAAATTCTCTATAACGCACCATAATATTACGCTGCTGGGCATATCCGTAGCCCACCACTATCACAAGTAGAACCCCCAACAGCCATATAAGAATTTCTTTGCGCATAATAAAATACGGAGGAGACATTATCTGCCCCCTCCGTAACATTCCCTGTTGTTATTTCAATGAGATGTTCGTGAAAGTCTCTAAGCCCGGGAACCACCCCTGTTCGCCCAATTCCTCTTCTATACGAAGTAACTGGTTGTATTTGGCAATACGGTCACTGCGTGACGCAGAACCTGTTTTGATCTGGCCGGCATTAACTGCGACAGCAATATCAGCGATAGTAGCATCTTCTGTTTCACCGCTGCGATGAGAAATCACGGTGGTATATCCGGCACGATGTGCCATCTGACATGCATCCAGAGTTTCTGTAAGCGTACCAATCTGATTTACTTTTACAAGAATACTATTGGCAACCCCTTCCTTAATTCCACGGCTGAGATAGTCAACATTGGTAACAAACAGATCATCGCCTACCAGCTGTACGTTACTTCCCATCGTATCAGTAAGTTTTTTCCAACCTTTCCAATCGTTTTCACTGAGCCCGTCTTCAATGGAAATAATAGGATATGTTTTTGCCCACTCCGACCAATATGCAACCATGTCAGCAGCACTATTTGTTGTTCCTTCTGCCTCAAGGATATACTTTCCCTTCTTGCAGAATTCGCTGGATGCAGGGTCCAAAGCGATAAAGATATCTTTTCCGGCCTTGTACCCGGCAATTTTAATTGCTTTGAGAATAACTTCCAACGCCTCAACATTGGATTTAAGGTTAGGGGCAAAACCACCTTCATCTCCTACTGCAGTATTCATTCCCGCATCTTTCAACACACCTTTAAGCGCATGAAATACTTCAGCACCCATACGTAATGCTTCACGGAAAGAAGGGGCGCCTGCGGGCATAACCATAAATTCCTGTACATCAACATTATTGTCTGCATGAGATCCGCCATTCAAAATATTCATCATTGGAACTGGAAGGGTGTGCGCATTTACTCCGCCAATATAACGGTATAACGGGAGTTCCAATACCTGTGCCGCAGCTTTAGCTGAGGCAAGCGAGATTCCCAACAAGGCATTGGCACCCAATTTAGACTTGTTCTTGGTACCGTCCATGGAAATCATGGTCTTGTCAAGTTCACGCTGATCTACAGCATCAAGACCAATAAGTTCTGGTGCAAGTACATTATTGATATTTTTGACTGCTTTGAGAACGCCTTTACCCACATAGCGCTTTTTATCTCCATCTCTCAATTCGACGGCTTCGTTTTCGCCTGTAGACGCCCCAGACGGCACTGCTGCACGCCCCATAACGCCAGAGCTGAGATACACATCCACTTCAATGGTGGGATTACCACGTGAATCCAAAATCTCACGTCCGATGATACTCGTAATTCTTGTCATTTTTTTATCCTTCACGTTTCAGTTTTATCACATTTGAGCAACGATTTTCGCCACCCATATTTGCAGAATACGATGATTATTCCTTCCAGGGAAACAGTAAGTCTCGAAACCCACGACACAAGTATTCATCATCTTCGTCACCAAAATCAATAGTAACTGATTTATCAATACCGCCTGTTTCCGTTACATGGGCTTGAAAGGCCGCATACTTCCGCGACAATATTTCATATGCACTGCCTTGCAATGCCGCCAAAGGCGCAAATGAAAGGAATAAAAAAACAGGCGGAACAACACAAAAAAGAAGCAACACTACCCCATGCACTGCCACACCAATTATAAAAAGTGGATTATCAAGCAAAAGTACCACAGCCATTTTTATGGCACCACCAATACCAACATTCTTATTTATAAGCGCAGGTAATACCAGTAAAGCGGAGAGACTAAGCAGCAGCCCCATCCACCCAGCAAGAGCACTCAAGCCATAACCAACAAGAGGTAAATGACCTCCAAGTCTAATAGCGTAAAACCATACACTAATCAGTAATGCCATTGAACACACTACATAGATCAGCCCGAGACCAACAGCCCGCAATCCAAATATACGGATACCAACAAAATAAGTTTTTAAACTGCCGTCTCTCTTCTCAATAATTTCTTTTATCATCCACAATAAACCAACCTGTACAAGCGGAATAATAAATATTACTGTTATCAGAAATACTGGAAAACTAATCCAGATTACTTTCTGCACATCGCCTATTTCAAAAAAATGAAACGCATATAACAAAGGAACCAATACACAACACGCACTAAAAAAGTTTACTACCAAAAGTTTACCCAAATGATCGTAAAAAACCCAAAAACTCATTTTTAAAGCACGCAACAGCATACTGTTTGTTCTTTTAAGTAGTTTCTTTTAGGAAATACCAGGCATTCCCAAACATCTCCAGCACCCGCACTAAATCAAGACACGAACATTATTACGCCGCCGCAAGGAATTCATCCATTGCCTGTAATGTTTTTCACCGTGCTGCTCCCGTAGTAGCGGCTCAATTTGATTGCGTACCTCCTCTAATGAGGATGCACCTTCAGTTTCTCTTCCTTCTAACTTCAACAGGTGTAAACCATATTCAGTTTCCAACACCACACTAATCTCATCAACTATCATGGCTTCCAACGCACTATTAAGGGGTTCTACCAAGTCGCCTGCAAGTACCCAACCCAGCATTCCCCCTTCTTCTGCTTCTGGACCATTTGAATAGATTTTGGCTGCATTTGCAAAATCTTCGCCTGTAAGCAAACTCACCCGTAACTTTTCCAGTTCTCTTATTGCATTCTTGCGTTCGACGGGATCGGAATCTGCCTGGACAAAAATACGTCGGACACGATAACGTGCAGGATAATGAAAGTCATCAAGATGATCTTGATAAAATTGTGCTATATCCGACTTGGAAACAACGACCTCATTTCTAAACTGCATCCGTTTACTCCGGCTAACGCTGACTGCCATCATCTGGCGCCGCAGCCGTTCACGAAAATCGCTTATAGTGTGTCCCGACTCTTCAAGTGCTTTCTGAAATGCATCCGTTGATTCGTATTGACTTCTAGCTTCTGTAATTTGTTTTTCCACATCCTCATAGGGAATTTCAATTTCGAAATTCACAGCTTCACTATAAAGGATATAATACTCAATGACCTGCTCAAGTGCTTCTTCAAATAACTCTTTAAAGCGAAGCTCCTGCTCTTCAGGGGTTAATGCTTCCGCATTGATCGCCTGAAGCATTGGTATCATTTCCTGCATTACATCGCTATGCAGAATAGGTTCGCGCCCAACAGTTGCAACAACACCATCAACAAAACTATTTGCTATAGAAGTCGTCGTAACTGTCAAACACACAAAGAGAATCACTTTACAGAGAGTCATAATATGACTTCTTCTTTTCATGTCAACCCTCATCTATCGATTTATGGAAGGGATGAATTGCCATTGCAATTTCAGCCCTGCTCCTCCTCAGGCATATCCTCATCACTCTCTTCGCCGCCAATCTCAAGATGTTCATCAAGATCATCCACAGGAAGTCTGGGTCTCGAATTCTGATAGTGGCTGCTTCCTGTACCGGCCGGGATCAAATGACCAATGATTACATTTTCCTTTAACCCCTCTAGACAATCTTCTTTACCGCCAATAGCGGCATCGGTTAACACGCGTGTAGTCTGCTGGAAGGAAGCTGCTGCAACAAAACTATCTGTACTCAGTGCAGCCTTTGTAATACCCTGTAAAACAGGTTCCGCTTCCGCCGGGCGACCGTCACCGCGTCGAGTCTCTTCATTTACTTCAGCAAAACGGATTTTATCTACCTCTTCATGTGCCAGGAAAGAAGTATCACCGGGATCGGCTTTAATGCGTACCTTGCGTAACATTTGACGAATGATAATCTCAATATGTTTATCATTCGTGCGCACACCCTGCAGGCGATATACTTGCTGTACTTCATCCAACAAATAACGCCGCAATGCATCTTCACCCTGTACTTCAAGAATATCCTGAAGAATAACAGGACCATCGGTAATACGCTGACCCGCATAAATACGATCATCCGTATGAAAATTCAAATGCTTTCCAGGAGGAATGGAATAATCACGTTCCTTACCCACAGGCGGTTTCACCCTGAGTTTTCTGTTTCCTTTTGTGGTGCTTACAAGTTCAACGACCCCATCAATATGACTAATGATTGCAGGCTGTTTAGGCTGACGTGCCTCAAACAACTCCGCTACACGCGGCAGACCACCGGTAATATCCTTTGTCTTCTGGAACTGACGCGGTGTCTTGGCAAGCAAGTCTCCGGCAAGAACATCATCACCATCGGTAACAAGTACGTGAGTATCCGCTGATACCGTAGTAAATGCTAATACATCATCATCTGAACCCAAAACCGTAATTTGCGGGTGCAGATCATGCTTATGATCTGTGACCACAAGTTCTTCCAGCCCCGTTTCAGAATTCTTTTCCTGACGTACAGTAACGCCTTGCACCATTCCTTCCAAACGGATTGTACCAGATTTTTCTGCCACAACATTTATATTGTAGGGATCGCGATGAAATAAAATCTGACCCTTGGAAACGGTGTCTTTATCTTCGCATCGTAACTGGCAACCCGGAGCTAAACCAACACGCTGCAGTTCCTTTGCCTCTTCGTTCAATATCGCGATTTCACCACCACGGTTTACAGCAACAATTTGACCTTCACGATTCTTGGCAGTCCGTACATTTCTAAATTCAACCGTACCACTCTCATTAGATTTAATATCGGGACTTTCAACTTGACGGTTTGCAGCACCACCAATATGGAATGTACGCATGGTAAGCTGTGTACCGGGTTCTCCAATAGACTGTGCAGCAATAATACCAACTGCTTCACCCATCTCTACAAGTTTTCCTGTGGCAAGATTACGACCGTAACACCGGGCACATGCTCCCTTTTTGGACTGACAAGTCAAAACAGAACGTATGGTAACCCCCGGCATTCCAGCATCCACAATCTTGCGGGCAATTTCTTCTGTAATTTCGCCGTCAGCTTCAACAACTGGACCTTCTTCACCTGGAATATAAAGATCATCCAGAACAAAACGCCCCACTATACGCTCGTTTAACGGCGCAATAACCTCAGCACCTTCAATAAGGGGCTCCATCCAAATCCCGTTGATAGTACCACAATCATCTTCTTCAATAGTCACATCCTGTGCAACATCCACCAGGCGCCGAGTAAGATAACCCGCATCCGCCGTCTTCAACGCTGTATCAGCAAGCCCTTTACGAGCACCATGCGAAGAAATGAAATATTCGACAACAGTGAGGCCTTCACGGAAATTAGATGTAATCGGGGATTCAATAATATCACCGGACGGCTTTGCCAAAAGTCCACGCATTCCCGCCAACTGACGAATTTGTGATTTACTGCCACGAGCTTTAGATTCATACATCATGAAAATCCCAGTGAATCCCTGCTCATTCTCAGTCATACTTTTTACCATAGCCTCGGTGACAAGGTCACTGGTAGTAGTCCACTGATCAACAATAATATGTCGTCGTTCGCCTTCGGTAATTAAACCATTGCGATACATATCATTGACTTTTTTTACTTTGTCTTCCGCATCGGCAATCAATTTTTTCTTGGCTTCCGGAATTACCATATCTTCAAGGGAAATACTAATACCTGAAATGGTAGCATATCTGAAGCCTACCCGCTTCATCTTGTCGAGTAGTTCGATTGTCTTATGATGTCCCCATCGCGTGTAACAAACAGCAATAACATCACCAAGTGTCGTCTGATCATGCTGACGATTAACGTCAATTATATTCGCTTCCGGTGCCAATCCCTCGGCCAATAACACACGCCCAACCGTAGTATCTATAATTTCTTTATTGAAACGCAGTTTAATGTGAGCATGCAATGCGACAGCACCTGCATTATGGGCAAGCGTCACTTCTTCCGGCGTGGCATATACTCGGCCAGGTTTAAGGATTTCACCCCGTTTTCCCGACCATTCATCCTTCCATTCTCCTTTAACACCTTTACGCTCTTTACTCATCCAGGCAATACCCAGAACGATGTCTTGACTTGGCGTTACAATTGGCAGACCATTTGATGGTGCGAATACATTGGAAGAAGACATCATCAGCAGATGTGCTTCAAGTTGTGCCGGTGGAAACAAGGGTACATGCACCGCCATTTGATCCCCATCAAAATCAGCGTTAAATGCACGGCACACCAGTGGGTGCAGGCGAATTGCATTACCTTCAATCAATACGGGCTGGAATGCCTGTATACCAAGTCTATGCAAAGTAGGAGCGCGATTGAGCATTACTGGATGATCCCGAATCACATCTTCCAATATATCCCATACTTCTTCTTTACCCTGCGATATATTACGTTTGGCTGCTTTAATAGTTGTTGCATGTCCGCGTTCCTTCAATAGATGAATAATGAAAGGTTCGAACAATTCTAATGCCATACGTTTCGGTAAACCACACTGGTGCAATTTAAGTTCAGGACCTACAACAATCACAGAACGTCCAGAATAGTCTACACGCTTTCCAAGTAAATTCTGGCGAAAGCGTCCTTGCTTTCCCTTCAACATATCGCTGAGAGATTTTAAGGGGCGGTTACCGCTGCTTCCCAGAACAGTACGTCCATGACGGCCATTGTCAAAAAGCGCATCCACTGCTTCCTGCAGCATACGTTTTTCATTACGGAGAATCACTTCCGGTGCACGCAGCTCCAAAAGACGCCGCAAACGGTTATTACGGTTAATCACGCGACGATAAAGATCATTCAGATCACTTGTGGCATACCGTCCGCCATCAAGCGGGACCAAAGGGCGCAGATCAGGTGGAATCACAGGAACTACATTTAATACCATCCAGGTAGGCTTATTTCCCGACTTGCGTAATGATTCTACAATTTTAAGACGTTTAAGTGATTTTGTACGTACCTGCTGTGAAGTAGCACTTGCAAATTGCGCATGCAGTTCAGCACTTAAAGCATCCAGATCAATCTCTTCCAATAATATCTTTACCGCTTCGGCACCCATAAGCGCCGTAAAACGATCGGTACCATAGTTTGCGCGATGTTCCTGATATTCATCCTCTGTGAGGATGGCTTTCTTTTCGAGATCTGTATCACCTGGATCTACCACGATAAAGTTTTCGAAATAAATAATACGCTCCAACACACGGATGGAGAGATCTAAAAGACCACCAATAACACTGGGGGTATTTTTGAAAAACCATATATGCGTTACAGGCACTGCCAATTTAATGCAGCCCATACGTTCACGTCGCACTTTAGATTCTGTGATTTCTACGCCGCAGCGGTCACAGGTAATCCCCCGGTGTTTAACCTTTTTATACTTGCCGCAACCACATTCCCAATCCTTTACAGGACCAAAAATACGTTCACAAAACAACCCGTCCTTTTCAGGTTTAAAGGTGCGGTAATTGATCGTTTCAGGCTTTTTGACCTCGCCCTTGGACCATTTTAGAATTTCTTCCGGCGCCGCAATGCGGATTTTAATTGCGTCAAAATAGTCGCCTGTTGTAGGTGTGTACTTGGCCAAAGTTTAGTCCTCCACTATATCGTCATCGACCTCTACGGTCGATTCGGCTTTTACTAATTTGATAACATCCAGACACAGACTCTGCATCTCGCGAACGAGTACGTTAAACGATTCCGGTGTACCCGGTTCAACTTCATGCTCTCCCTTGACAATAGCTTCGTACGCCTTGGTACGTCCCTGAATATCATCCGATTTAATAGTCAACAATTCCTGAAGCGTATAGGCTGCCCCATATGCTTGCAATGCCCAGACTTCCATCTCACCAAAACGCTGACCGCCATACTGCGCCTTGCCGCCCAGAGGCTGCTGGGTTACAAGGGAATAAGGACCAATGGCACGAGCATGAATTTTATCATCCACAAGATGATTTAACTTCAACATATAAATCTGTCCCACAGTCGTTTCATGGTACAGACTTTCGCCAGTACGTCCATCACGAAGGGATATCTTCCCGTTGGGCGGCAAACCAGCTTGCCGCATCATATCCTGGATTTTTTCTTCAGTGGCACCGTTAAACACAGGCGACGACACACGCATCCCAAGTGCTTTCAGCGCCCATCCAAGTTGGGTTTCTAAAACCTGACCAACATTCATGCGAGAAGGTACACCAAGAGGATTCAATACGATTTGAAGTGGTGTTCCATCAGGCAGGAAAGGCATGTCCTCTATAGGTACGACACGCGATACCACGCCTTTATTTCCGTGGCGTCCCGCCATTTTGTCACCTACAGACATACGCCGCTTCGTAGCCACATATACTTTAACTGACTTATTAACTCCAGGTGAGAGGTCATCGCCCTTCTTAAGACGTTCTATCTGTGCATCGCAGACAGCGATGAGTTTCGCTTCTTCCATAGCCGCGAGATTGACCAGTCGAGAAAACTTTTTCTGTACTTTTTTCTCTTCGACTTTAAGGCGTGCCAACAGTGAGTAATCTAGATTATTCAGCTGCTTTGCACGTACTTTTTTACCTTTTTCCAGAACAAGTTCGTCCGATTTGAAATCATATACATCTTCCAGTATTTTCAAACCAACGGTGTCATCATCCACAAGTTTCAGGAAGGTATCGCGTATTCCATCTATGCGCTGCTTGTATTGCCTTCCAATGGATTCAACCTCTTTCTTGATGGCTTTTTTTGTCTGTGTATCAAGCCCTTTATCACGACGGCTACATACCTTGACGTCTACCACAACCCCTGCAGAACCCGGTTTAACATAAAGAGAAGCGTCACGCACATCTTCCGCCTTATCGCCAAAAATAGCACGTAACAATTTTTCTTCCGGTGCAAGTTCAGTTTCACCTTTCGGCGTCACCTTACCAACGAGAATATCTCCAGGCGTTACTTTTGCACCTACCCTTGCAATACCTGTATCATCAAGATTACGCAGTGCTTCTTCGCTTACATTTGGAATATCGCGTGTAATATCTTCCGGTCCAAGTTTAGTATCGCGTGATTCCATCTCATGAACATTAATATGGATAGATGTGAATACATCATCAATGATAAGTTCTTCACTGAGGATAATAGCATCCTCGAAGTTATATCCATCCCATGGCATAAAGCCAACGAGGATATTACGTCCAAGCGCCAGTTCCCCATTATCCACTGCCGGACCATCAGCAAGAATATCGCCGGCACGAACCTTTTCGCCTTTACGCACAATAGGCCGCTGATTGATACACGTGTTCTGATTGGATCGGGAATATTTTTTTAAGGGATATATATCATCATCATCGCGAAATGGGTTATCCCCTTTTTTGATTTTCGCACGAATCCGGATAATCTCACTGTCAGCATATTCAACCTGACCATCGCGCAAAGCACGAGCAACGGTACCCGAATTTCGAGCAGTTACATGTTCAAGGCCAGTACCCACCAACGGTGCTTCGGCACGTAACAGCGGCACAGCCTGACGCTGCATGTTAGATCCCATCAATGCACGATTGGCATCATCGTGTTCCAAAAAGGGAATCAATGCTGCAGCAACACTCACCAACTGTTTGGTGGAAATATCCATATAATCCACTTCGTTTGGCGGTACACGCGGAAAATCATCCTGACGCCGACAAAATACCAAACTCCGCTGAAAATGCCCTTTTTCATCAATAGGTGCATTTGCCTGAGCAATGGTATAGTTATCTTCATCATACGCAGATAACATTTCTATTTGATCATTTCGCACATACCCGTTTTCAACCTTACGGTAGGGAGTTTCCAGAAATCCGAAATCATTAATACGCGCAAAAGTGGCTAAGGATGCCATAAGACCAATATTGGGACCTTCAGGGGTCTCAATTGGACAAATACGTCCATAATGGGTAGGGTGCACATCACGCACCTCAAATCCTGCACGTTCTCGACTAAGACCACCCGGGCCCAACGCACTGAGACGACGCTTATGGGTAAGTTCTGCAAGAGGATTAATCTGATCCATAAAGTGAGACAACTGACTGCGACCGAAGAAATCCTTGATAACTGCGTTAACAGGTTTGGGGTTTACCAGATTTTGCGGCGTAAGGTTTTCTTCGTCCTGATAATTCATACGCTCACGCACAGTACGTTCCATACGTACCAATCCCATACGCACCTGATTTGACAACAACTCACCTATAGAACGAACACGACGATTTCCAAGATGATCAATATCATCCAGCACCCCTTCACCGCTGCGCAGTTTAGAGAGGTACTTCATCGTACTAACAACATCTTCTACAGTCAATGTCTTGTTGTCCGGATCTATCTGAAGCCCTAATTTTCTATTGATTTTATAGCGACCCACTGCGGCGAAGTCATAGCGTGCCGGGTCGGAAAACATTCGCTGAAAGAAAGTGCGGCAAGTGGCAGCAGTTGCCGGATCGCCGGGACGACTGCGAGAATAAAATTCACGCAGGGCATCATCTTCCGTATGGCAATTATCCTGCTGTAATGTGGTAAGTATAGAAGGATCACTTACAACTTCTTTCGCGGTAATAATCGAAAATTCACGTATATGAGAGGCCATAATGCGGTTGGCTTTGGATATATCCAGTTCTTCACCCGCATCTGCAAGTACTTCTCCAGTTTCCGAATCAACCACATCCGCAGCAACAAAGCGCCCTGCCAGTTCTTCGGCTTCTACCTGGTGACCTTCAATCTTAAACCTGATCCTGCCGCAAGTAACTGTTTCTGTCGTGTAGAACAGTTTTAGTATCTCTTCAGGATCAATAATACCAAATGCTTTGAGAAACACTGTAGCATGCAATTTACTGCGACGATCCACCATTAACCAAAGACAATCGTGTAAATCGTATTCAAACTCAAGCCATGCACCACGATACGGAATAATACGTGCGCTAAGCAGAGTTTTACCGTTTTGGTGGGTTTTGCGTTCAAAAGATACACCGGGAGACTTGTGCATCTGGCTTACAATAACGCGTTCAGCACCATTAATGATAAATGTGCCTGTCGGTGTCATTATAGGCAATTCGCCTAGGAACACTTCCTGTTCCACCATCATCTTTTCGCGGCGTTCTCCTGAACCACCCACTTCTTCAAGGCGTACAAGACGTAACAATGCCTTTAAGGATGCCGCATAGGTCATGGCGCGATCTTGACATTCCTGAATGGTATATTTTGGAGGAGCAAGCGAATAACTTACGTACTCCAGGCGAGTCATACCATTAGGCGATTCTATGGGGAATAAATCTTGAAATACTTGTTGCAAACCTCGTAGTTTGCGTTCGTCCGGTGGTGTCTCCCATTGCAGAAAATCGGCAAACGATTTGGTCTGAATTTCGACGAGATTAGGCAATTCCAACATGTCAGGGATAGTGCCTAGAGACACGCGTTCCTTACGGGGGGCTACAGCCATCTACTGTACTCCTTACTGATTGGTTTTGAGACGAAAAAGAAGGACGGTTTCTGGTAGTAAACCGCCAGCATTGTTAGGACACACTCCACCTGTCGCGTATTTTTGACCCTATATTAACAAAAATCGTGCCCAATGTCAAGAAAATACCCCCATTTTTGGATATTAGCGAAAATATAGATACATTTATTTACTATATATATCATTATATATCAATAAAATACTATGTTTTGAGGCAATAGAATATTTTGTAAAATTTAAGACTTGATTAAGGATATCCTATTTTTTGTATACTCAACAGATGTATTTCTTATAAATTACAGGTATAAAAGTCTATGTTGGTATAAAACTAAAATTGGAATTATTTCATGTCCCCACGAGTTTTGGCTATTGGCGCACACCCTGATGATGTTGAGTTTATGATGTCCGGTACACTTTTAATGCTTGCCCGGGCAGGCTATAAACTGTATATACACGTTGTGGCTTCGGGTAGTTGTGGTAGTGCAACAGATGATCGTGATACCGTAGTGCGTGTGCGATTGGAGGAAGCAAAGACGGCGGCAGCCGTGATTGGCGCACAATTTCACCCGCCCATAGCCGATGATCTTGAGGTTCTGTATACCCTGCCGCTACTTCGGAAAGTCGCGGCAATCGTACGTCAAACACAACCTGACATCATTCTTACCCATGCCCCCGATGAATATATGGAAGATCACATAAACACTTGCCGATTAACAGTTACGGCTGCTTTTTCCCGGGGGATGCGTAACTTTATAACCTCTCCAGAAATAGTACCTATAACAAAAAATGTAACAATTTATCATGCCTTACCCTATGGTCTTCGTGATTCTTTCGGTACTCCAGTAACCCCTGAAATGTATGTCAATATTACAGATATGCTGCAGAAAAAAAGAGAGGCACTCGCCTGCCATATAAGTCAAAAGAAATGGTTAGATGCCAGTCAGGGACTGAACAGCTATCTACAAACGATGGAAGATATGGGTCACGAGGTAGGC
>JAGLCZ010000435.1 GCA_023145975.1 Candidatus Hydrogenedentota bacterium
TTTTAATGCCTTCCTGATCAATCACTTCCGCCAACGCACCCAATATATCACGTGCACCCGCAGCAATGCCGCAGGTACCCATGTGGACGGTGATGGTGATTTCCTGAGGACCCGAACGCAATGCGATAGCCTCGCGTGCTTTCTCGCGAAGGGCCGCAAGATCTTTGGGGGATGAAATTTTTGTCGTCATAATTCAAAGTTTCCTTTACGGTTTCACGAAATGGTTATTCCTGGTTAACTGCGGCTGCCTGATCCTGATCCAAATACTGGTCAAGAATCTGCTGCAGCCGTGCCGCTTTAACACGCTGATGAACATCTTCATCAATCATAATAGCCGGAGCCAGACCACAGGCGCCAAAGCAGCGCGCTACGTCCAGCGAGAAATTCCGGTCGGGAGTTGTTTCACCGACATCGATGCCCAAACGTTCTTTGATCGCATCAAGTACTTGCTTTCCACCGCGCACATAACAGGCGGTACCCAGACAAACACGAATGATGTGCTTGCCTCGGGGCTGTGTCGAGAAAAAGGAATAAAATCCTACTACGCCAGCCACTTCGCTGTACGACTTATTCAGCCCGAGGCTGACTTTGCGTAGTGCGCATTCCGGCAAATAACCGAAAATGGCCTGAGCCGTCTGCAGTACCGGTATTAATGCGCCCGGCTTATCCTTGTACTCGGCGATAACCTCGTCAAGACGTGCGAGCAATTCTTCCTCGCTGACCTCTTCCGTACAGCAACAACAATTGCTCTGTTCTTTGTCAACCATAATAGTTCTCCTTTATACGCGCCGCAGCGTGACAAATGCCCGGCGCTCACAACTACAGTTACACTGGAATGTCCGCCTCACTATTGTCAGACGAAATATCCTGATCCGCTTCTTTCATATCTGAAATGCGCGCTGGACGGCGCGCAAAATACGCTACTTTCTCAAAGGATGTAGTTAAATCGACATTCTCGACATATACATGTTCCGGCACTTGCAAACGGGTGGGAGCAAAATTTAACACGCCGGTTATTCCAGCGTCGCAAAGCAGCGTCGCCACTGATTGCGCTTGTTCCATGGGAACTGTGATTACACCGATATCTATACGCCATTCCTGTATAACACTCGGTAATTGCTCAAGGGCATAACAATTACATCCCCGCACAACTAAACCATAACGTGCAGGATTCACGTCAAAGGCAGCATGGATATGGAGCCAGCGCCAGCGACCTGAAAAATGCGTCAACAACGAACGTCCAAGGTGCCCTAGCCCCACCAACACTGCACGCTGGCTTTGAGGAGCATCTAACACTTCGGCAATCGCTGCCAACAAGTCCTTGATCTGATAGCCGGCATGAGGCACACCGGAACAGCCCAGCTGCATAATATCCCGCCGTACCTGAGCAGGTGTTACGCCAACAGGCACACATAATTGGCGTGAAAAAACAACGGTCTCTCCCTCACCACGCAGCCGCAGCAACAGCCGGCGATAGAGACTTAACCGTTCAATCGTTTTTTGAGACGCAATATCCATCGTATATCCTGAGTTACCCTGTTATCCGTATGCTGCAATATCATCTTTATGCCAGAAACACCAGCGAACTCCGCTCCTGTTTAGCATGACTAACATAAGTTATGCCGCCTATACCTACCGTTAGGTAGGCACTACGCCGAACAACAAATTCCTGTTTCGTGAATTTATAAACGATTCAAATCCCACTATACCATATCGGTTAGACAAATGCAAGGGAATTTTTTTTGCAGGGCAAATACACTGGGAGTATCACAGGTTCTACACCAATCTCATGTAGAAAAACACAACGCAATAGACCGGTACCCTTTGTTAACCCGCTTGTATCCTACCTCTATTTTGGGAACAGTAATTTAAGAAAAATATACCATTGAGGACATACACGATAATCTACACCATCCGTCATTACGATCCTTGACCGCTGTGGACAAATGAAGATTGTATATATGGAGAACAAAAATGTCCCCCTCTGGAAAAAACTAAAGTGTACGCCTACGGAAAGATGTAAAGCAGGGAATGGACACGTCTCATCGCAACGGCGGTAGTTTGTAAATAAAGTACTAAGAAAATATTGCTGTGGGAGAAAACACAAAAATGGAACAAAGCAAATCTATTTAGAAACTGGAAGAGCAACTTGCAGTAAATGCTTTGGTAATAGTCCCTATAAAATTCTCTTGTAGCGGATTTACAGCAATGTACGACCCAAAAAATTTGCAGCTGCATTCCCTAACTTTCCATTAATTCCCGTGAAAACTCAAACTTGATGATGCCCGTAAGTAATGAGTATACTAGTTTGCTCTGATGTAAGACTCAGTGGTCAGGACTGTTTTTCTCGAATTAAATTTCCTTTAATCATGTTTGCTCGTGTAATACGGGCTAACCCACAGCGGAGGTTTTTTCATGGCGACAATCGAAGCGGGAAAAGTACGTAACGTTGGCATTGTAGGACACGGAGGCGTCGGAAAAACGACGCTTGTAGAACGCATTCTCCATAATGCAGGAATTACCGGCCGACTGGGTACGGTAGAAGAAGGTAACACAGTTTGTGATTACCTTGAGGAAGAGATTGAGCGTAAACATAGTATTGCTATGTCGCTGGCACATCTGAACTGGAAGGAAGGTCGCATTCATCTTATCGACCATCCCGGTTACATGGATTTTTTGGGGGAACTGGCATCCTCCGCACCGCTCATTGATGGTATGGTAATCGTGGTTGACGCCACTAGCGGTGTCCAGATCGGTATGGACAACTCCTGGAAATATGCAGAGCGTTTTAATGTTCCCCGTGCCTTCTTCGTTAATAAACTGGATCGTGAACACACTGACTTTGATGCAACGGTTGCGCTGCTACAGGAAGCCTATGGCCGTCATTGCGTTCCGCTGGTAGCGCCTATCGGCGAGGGTACCGATCTTACAGGTGTGATAAATATTGTTTCGGGCGATCTGGAAACCATGCCTGAAAATGCGCTTGCCTTACGTGAATCACTGGTTGAAGCCGTTGCAGAAACCAACGAAGAACTCACAGAAAAATATCTTGAAACCCTCGAACTATCGCCGGAAGATTTCAGCGCAGGTTTACAGACCGGTATCACTACAGGAAAAATAATTCCTATCCTTGCCGGCAGCGTTTCACTGGAATTCGGCATAAATGAGTTACTTGATATGATTGCCGAGTCCTTCCCAAGTCCACTGACGCGCAAGATAACAGCCACAGAAGATAATGGCACAGAGGTGGAAGTAAAAGCCGATCCGGATGCACCTTTCCTCGCTCAGGTATTCCGTTCTGTAGTGGATCCCTTTGTTGGTCATCTGACACTATTTCGCGTACTAAGCGGTACCCTAAAATCGGACACCGACTTCTACAATGTGACGACTAACTCGAAGGAACGCACCGGTAAACTCTATCTGGTAAACGGCAAGCAGCAAGAGCAGGTGGACAAGGTGGTACCCGGCGATATTGCTGCCATGACGAAATTAAAAAGTACACATTTTGGTGATACCATTGCAGCGGCTGGCTGCAATCTGAATTTGCCCGGTATTGAATTGCCTGAAGCCATGGTCAAACTCGCCATCCTCCCGAAATCACGATCCGATGAAGATAAAATTGGTGAAGCCCTCAATCGTCTGGCAGAAGAAGATCCCACATTTTCCCATTATCGGGACGCAGCAACAGGCGACCATCTGATTCGCGGCATGGGCGATTTGCAGTTGGATATTCTGCTGAACCGTATGCAGCGGAAATTCAAAATTGAAGTTGAGACAAAAACACCGAAAGTTGCATTTCGTGAGACCATCAAATCGAAGGTTGAAATGCAGGGAAAACATAAAAAACAAAGTGGTGGTCACGGACAGTATGGCGATGTACATCTTCGGTTATCACCCAACGAACGGGGTGCTGGCTATGAGTTTGTTGACAGTATTGTCGGTGGTGTTGTGCCCAGACAATATATCCCCCATGTTGACAAAGGTGCTCATGATGCACTTGTAAAAGGTGTCATAAGCGGACACCCTGTGGTGGATGTTGTTGTTGAACTCTTCTTCGGCTCCTACCACGCTGTGGACTCCTCGGAAATGGCATTCAAACTTGCTGCATCCAAAGCCATCCAGAAAGGTGTTAAGGATGCCCGCCCCTGTCTTCTCGAACCCATTATGGAAATTTCCGTTACTGTTCCTGAGGAATTTATGGGCGATATCAATGGTGACCTGAGCAGCCGTCGCGGACGTATCAACGGCATGGACGCGGCAGGCGGCAGACGTCAGATCATTCGTGCCCTGGTGCCGGAAGCAGAAATACTCCGCTATTCCACAGATCTACGCAGTATGAGTCAGGGACGTGGTAGTTACGAATTGAAGCTGGATCATTACGAAGAAGTTCCGGATCATGTTTCTAAAGAAATCGTTGCTGCATACGAGAAGTCACGAACCGAAGAAGACTAATCACATACCTATTTTTGGGACGGCATGTACCTCTATACCGCATGCCGTCCCTCTTTTTTGAATAATATCTGTACCGAATGTATCCCATCCGGGTACTATTAACGTTCTACAGGTATAAATGCGTACAATATCGTTGTGATACCTTGTGAATTCGTCATCAATATATTACGGATAACAGCGTACAGAACAAATGGAGATGTTCCATGAGCAATACTGGTGGTTTTACCCTGATAGAGTTAATTCTGGTTACAGTAATTATTGGCATTCTGGCAGGAATGGTGATGGTCAATTACGGCGGGCGGGCGCGTGAAGCGCAAATCCGGGCATCTAAAGGAGATATTGCCAATCTAAGCACCGCCATCGATCTATTTGCCCTGGATAATAATGATACCTATCCCGCTGGTCTGGACAATCTGGTTAGCGGGACACGTCGCTATATCCGTGAGCTGCAGCCTGATCCCTGGGGGAACGCGTATAACTATAAAGCCCCGACAGACATTATGCTTGCGGACTATGTGATCTTCTCTTCGGGGCCCGATGGAATGCCCGGCACAGAGGATGATGTAACTTCCACCT
Source organism: Candidatus Hydrogenedentota bacterium (assembly GCA_023145975.1). Lineage (GTDB taxonomy): Bacteria > Hydrogenedentota > Hydrogenedentia > Hydrogenedentales > CAITNO01 > SLFT01. The sequence continues at coordinate 5,029 of JAGLCZ010000435.1, forward strand.
CACCCATGCCCTAATATCCGCTGGAATACAATACAAACCGCCTGGCAGAAAGAAACACCGTGAGCAGGCATTCTATAACAGTCCAACACGAACGAGACGGCTTTACGCTGCTCGAGCTTCTGGTTGTAATGGCGATACTGGCGATTATTTCGTCCTCCCTGGTGCCAGTCTACGTGAGTGCCATGGATGGAGTCCGTACCCGTAACGCCCAGAACGACATCATTTCGGTATTACGGTATGCTCAGGAGGTAGCTGTACGCGAATCCCGCGAGCACCGTGTTTATTTCAATAAAAAAACGGGTGTCTACCATTTGATGCGACTCATTAGGCTTGAGAATGACGAAAAAGTGTTTGAGCCCGCCGATTCACTCATTGGAGAAAAACAAAGCATTCCCGCTACATTGGTCTTTGCGAATATCCGTGCACGACGAGACAGGCGTACCCGGGAATACTTTATATCCTGCCTGCCCAATGGAGCAAGTGATAAAGCGGTGATACGCCTTCGCGATCAACGATCACACGGTGTATATATTGAGATCACCGTAGAAGGGCCTTTGGGTAAAATAACGCTTGAGGAGTCCCGCTAATGCGACGCTGG
>JAGLCZ010000436.1 GCA_023145975.1 Candidatus Hydrogenedentota bacterium
TTGATCCCTTTTTGGGAGAGCAGGATCCTTTTGATTTGAGTTATTCGCAAATCACCTTTAGACCGGTAGGTCCTCCGCCTGCACCGCTTGGGGAGCCTGCTGTTGGTGTAAACTATAATGCTTACGAAGCAAGCACATGTGTTGTGCGGGAACTTCCTGTCAAGCGTGTCGATGCACAGGGCGGCGGTTATACATTGACACCGCTAAATCCCGCTGCTCTTCTTGAATTACCACTGGGAGATATGCGGTTTCCATTTTTTGGTAAGGAATACGATAAAGTATATATATCTGTTAACGGATACATTGTTTTTGAAGATTTTTTCCGGGCCCTTGAAGACTACGATCTTAGTGGTATTGATTTGTTTGACGGTGGCGATGAAGATGAATACAGTATCCAGGAGATACTTGATTCTCCCAATATCGCCGGTCACTTTATGCTGCCCCGTATTTCTTTTTTGTTTTCGCTGTTACGCTTTACAGACGGCGGGCAGGCATGGGGAAGAATACTCTCGGATCGCTTGGTAGTTACTTTTGAGAATGCCGTGGAGCTTTTTTATAATCCCTATTCCAGCCCAACGCGTAATACGGTACAGGTGGAGCTGTTTTTTAGCGGGCAAATCAGATTTACGTACCTTGACTCTTTTGTATATTACGGGCTTGTAGGTATTTCTGATGGGCAGGGTGCTCCAGTAGATCCTACGGGAGTATTTGATAATGTTGAGCCTGCTTTTGGGCTTACTCCTTTTGTCCACCTGCCGTGTGCTCCGTCTCAACTCAGCATTAATCCCGTTACCCCTCCTGTAGTGTCTTTTGGTGAAGATGCCATGTTTACTGCGGATGCGTCTACGCCTGAAGGCATTGGCTTGCCGTTTTTCATGGGGCAGTGGAATAATTTTGGGGAAGCACCCTTTGCAGATCTCGGCGATGGCAGTGGGAAATTCCTTTGGGCTACGGACTATGAAGATATTGGTGCGCATACCGTGCGTGTAACCGCGCAGGTAGACAATATGCAGGCGTATCAGGATGTACGTGTTGTTGTGCAGGATAAGGTAGTGTTGCCTTCGGCAGTGAATCTGCTTTTATCGACCGATACACTCGATGAGGATCCGTCAGTGAGTCGTCCCATCCCGCCGGGACGTCCCCTTATTGCTTCCTATGTGTACTACCATCCCTATAGCGAGCAGTCGCCTTTGGAGTATGCCGAGGGGATCTATATGTTGTACTGGCTGAGAAACGGTCAGGTTGTTTCTGCGCTTACCAATTCACTTCAGGTGCCTGCGAATATTCCCCAGCCTGGTGAAAGGTGGAGTTTTCAGATAACCCCCATCACTGTTACCATGCTGTTTGGTGCGCCGGCAGATTCTCCCGTAGTTACTGTAATGGCGGTGCCGGAAATTGAAGGTATAACACCTGTGCAGGGACTTACTATCGGTGGCGATACGGTAACTGTTCGTGGAAAATACTTGGACGATCTATTGTTTGTAAAATTTGGCGATGTTCCGGCAACGAGTATTCGTATTGTAAATGATGAGGAAGTGGAAGTTATTACCCCCTTGCATGTTGCTGGAAAAGTTACTGTTTCTGTTGAGACCTTGTCCGGTATTGGTCGCAGTATAGATTCTTTTTCCTTTGTCGGAGATCAGGACGATCCTGTAAATGAAGGCGAAGGAGAAGAAGAAAAAGAGCGGCGTATATTAGGCTGTGGTAACAGCGAAAACTCGGGTTCGAGCAAGGGTCTTGATCTTTTACTGTTTGGGATTGTTGTTTTTGTATTGCTGCTTGCAGCGCGTCGTCCCAGGGCGATATCCGACGGATACTGCGACTGATTGGCTTCCCTGTCGGGTTGTTTTCTTATTTTGTGTGTACCGTTGGGTCGATTTATATGAGCAATCTACGGGAGATTTTTCAGGAGTCTTCTTGTTGCGCGAGTGTTGATTTGGAGCATGAGCCGGCAAGCAATTTTTCTGATACATTGAAATGCAGCAGTATCATTGAGTCGGTAATAACGGCTAGGTATAATTTCTATTTTTTCTCTGGTTATGATACTTGATGCTGGAATGACATAGTATTTTTCTTTCCCTGCAAGTTCTGTATGGGCTGAGCGAAAACAAT
>JAGLCZ010000437.1 GCA_023145975.1 Candidatus Hydrogenedentota bacterium
TTCCTGCCGATGTCTTTCATTCACGAGCCCACAGCAGATATCAATGCTACCTTGGGCATGGGACTTTTGGGCATGATTGTTGCCACCTATTGTGGTATTCGTGCCAAGGGGATTCTGGGATATTTCATGGAATTGTTGGGGCCGCTTTTTGATCAGGAAGATGCGACAGGTTCCGCTGCCGTTATGGGGAAGTTGTCGGCACTCTTTTTCTTTCCGCTTAACGTTATTGGAGAAATTGCCAAAGTCGTTTCCATTTCATTTCGTATTTTTGGAAATATCCTGGGCGGCAGTATCATCATGATTGTTATTTCGACGCTTATTTACAGTTTCACCCCGATGCTCATCGGCATGAATCTGTTTTTTGTATTTTTTGTGGGTACAGTGCATGCCTTTGTATTTGCTATGCTCACGTTGACGTATATTGCTGTGGCTATCAAGTAGTGCCGCGGCTTTCTTGAGAATTACATCATTTTTTAGTAGTCAGGTTGCTTTGTTAACGAAAATATACTTTACGGTAAGTAGGTAGTTGTGATAGAACTAGAACCACAAGTTTGGGAAATGCTGGGACGGTACATCGGTGCTGGGTTCGCCCTCGGTTTGGGCGGCATTGGTGCTGCTGTGGGCATGGGTATTGCCGCCGGACAGGCCAATGAAGGCATCATGCGCCAGCCGGAGACGCAGGGGTATATGTTGCGTACTATGCTGATCGGGCAGGCCGTTGGTGGAAGTCCTTCCATCTTTGCCCTGGTGATTGGCTTATTGTTACTGTTTCTGCCTGCAGGTCGCCTTGAAGGGGCTAACTTTGCGGCAGCCATGATTGGCGCAGGGCTTTCCATCGGTATGGGTTGCTTTGGAAGCGGTCTCGGGTGCGGTTGGCCGGCGGGAAAAGCTTGCGATGGTGTGGCGCGTAACCCGCGTTCCTCAACAACAGTTACCTCGTCTATGGTTATTGGCCAGGCGGTTGCGCAGTCGCCGAGTATTTTTGCTATTGTAATTTCATTGATGTTGATTTTTGTCGTTTCCGCCCCAGCTTCCGCCTTGACCGCCTTCGGCGTTTTTGTAGGGGCGGGTATTGCCATGGGTGCGGGCGCACTTGGACCGGGTATTGGTTCGGGGCAAACAGCGAGTGGTGCTGTACACGGTACGGCGCGATGGCCGGAAAGTTCTACCATGGTGCTGCGGACCATGTTGATTGCCCAGGCTGTATCCCAGACCCCTGCAATTTTTGGAATGTTGGTTGCGTTTATTCTTATGCTTTCCTCGGGAAATCTTCCTGTGGGCATAATTGGATTTGCAGTGACTATGGGCGCAGGAATTTCCGCCGGTTTTGGTGGGATTGGTCCTGGTATCGGTAGTGGCATGGTTGGCGATTATGCCTGTCAGGTTACTGCTGCTAAACCGCGACTGGATGCGTTGGTATTGCGAACCATGCTAATTGGTCAGGCGGTTTCGCAATCCACTGCGATTTATGCATTGATTATTGGACTTTTATTATTGTTCGTTATCTGACCGGCAACTGTGCCGGTGGTGTTTCGATTATTTAATGACCCGCACATGGCGGTGTCGTGATACAGTGAATGAAGAAAGGATTACAGGCAGATGGATATTTCGACAATTATGTCGCTCATGAATGCTATGGCATCTCAGACAGCAGATGCGGCCGCTACTGGTATTACTCCCGAAGCAGTCATTCGCGCAGGCGCACTCATTGGCGCCGGCATATGTATGGGCTTTGGTGCTATTGGTCCCGGCGTAGGCGAAGGATTTGCAGCGGGCAAGGCATGTGAAGCTATTGGTCGCAATCCGCAAGAAGCAGGGTTGTTGACACGTACCATGCTTATTGGACAGGCTGTGTCCGAGTCCACAGGTATTTATTCGTTGGTTATTGCGTTGCTGATGCTGTTCGTAGTGGGTGCTTAAGCCCCTTACACATCCCGAAGTACTTGTATACGGATGAAGCAATTGGTGCAATAGGAAAAGGCTTTTATGGTTGATATCAATTTTACATTGGTCGTGCAGCTGCTGCTGTTCCTTGGCTTTCTTTGGGTCATGGATCGCTGGGTGTTGCGTCCCTTGTTGAAAACGATGGATATGCGTGAGCATACCGTCAATGATGACAAAGAACAGGCGCAGGAAGCGCAAGATGTCGCAGAATCCCTTGAACAGGAGTATGCTGCTTCATTGGCTTCTGCACATCAGAAAGCCCATAAGAAAACAGCTGAATCCCTTCGGGAAGTGCAGGATGATCATGTTGCACATCGGAGTACCCTCCGTGAGAAGCAGGAGAAAGAAGTTGCTTTAACCCGGGAAGAGGCACAAACACTTGTCGAACAGCAGAGAAGTGATTTTCCTGATTTAAGTAAGACGATTGCCCGTGATATGATGCGCCAACTAGGGCTTGGAGGCGACGTTTCGTGAATGCCGATACTAAAAAATTTCTGAAACTGTATTTCAGCGTTGCAATCGGTGTTTGGGCCCTGCTCGCTTTTACGCTCGGTCCGGGTGATCTGAGTTGTAACTATCGTCGTGAATATAAAGAAGATCACGATCGCTATCTACAGGTTGTCAAGAGTGTTCCCTATAAGCATTATGTACAGCGCCCCGCGCTTAACGAGCCGGGAATGGCAGATATGCCGGAAAATTTTGCCGCCCAGATAGCTTTTGTCGAAGAATACGAAAGCAGAGAAGGATTTCAACGTGAGAAAAGGCGTAGTTCTTTTTACACCGCTTTTTTTAAGTATTTCAATGCTCTCCTGCTGGTATGGCTTGTGTGGCATTTGGGAAAAGCTCCCATATTGCGCTTGCTTGATGGGCAGATTCAGGAGTTGCGTGATAAAATTGATGCTGGAAAAAATGCCCGCGAAGCGGCAGCACAGCGTAAACAAGTCGCTACCGAAAAACTTGGGCATGTGGAAGAAGATGATCGCCGGATTTTGACTGAAGCTGAAGAGCGTCTGACACGTGAGACGGCTGAACTCGAAGAACAGCAACAGCGTCGTATTGAGATTATGAACAGAGAAATGGAAGATCGTAAAGTAGAAGAAGAGCATGCAGCACTTATGGCGGTCAAGGCAGAGTTGGTGAACAATGCTGTAGATGATTTATTAGAGCATTATGGAACATCGAATGATACTGATTTGCAGTCAAAGATGGTTGATGCGTTCACTGACGGTTTGGAGAAACAGATATCATGAAAAACTATCTTATCGCCGAACGATATGCCAAGGCACTGTGCAATACTCTTGCTGATGAAGAGCTTGACGACGTTGGCAGTATGCTGGCACAGGCTGCAGAGATTTATACACAGTCTGAAGCATTCTCTAATGTGCTGCAGAGTCCTGCAATCAGGTTTGATAAAAGGCGTGATGTGCTGCAGCAGGTACTTACGACCTCTGAAATTGATGAGCGTGTAAAGCGGATAGCGGAGATTTTATTGACGCGCGGGCGTATTACGTTATTGCCCGATGTGGCTGTCGTATTCGATATGTTGGTCAATAAGCGTCTTAACAGGGTGAGTGCGTCAGTAACTACTGCCGCTGAGACTACCCCGGAACAGAATGATAGGTTGAAGCAGGCTCTTAAAACCTGGTTCGGCAGGGAAGTAATAATGGATCGGGAAATTGATCCCGGTATTTTGGGCGGTGTCGTTGCACGCGTGGGCGATACCGTTATAGATGGAAGTGTACAAACACGCATTGAACGGTTACGCGAACACGTACTCGAATATGATATTCGTGTGCAGGGTACGTCGTAGCAGATGCGATTGATGGATATGGCGCGATTTTAATCGCGCAGGAGTCACTACATGAAGATTCAGGCAACAGAAATTACAGAAATCATTCAGCGACAGATAGCCGACTTTGAAACGGCCGTTGAAATTGCGGAGGTAGGTACAGTCATCCAGGCGGGTGATGGTATTGCACGCATTTTCGGTCTTGAAAAGGCGATGGCAAGTGAACTGCTTGAGTTCCCACACGGCGTACTCGGTATGGTGCTCAACCTCGAAGAAGACAACGTTGGTACGGTACTCTTCGGTGGATACGAAAAAATCATGGAGGGCGATACTGTAAAGCGCACAGGGCGGATTGCCTCCGTTCCCGTTGGCGAAGCACTTATCGGGCGCGTCGTAGATGCGTTGGGTCAACCTATTGACGGACGTGGTTCCATTGAAGCCGCTGAGTTTTATCCCGTGGAAAGTATTGCGCCCGGCATTGTAGCACGTCAGCCCGTGAAGGAGCCGTTGCAGACTGGTCTGAAGGCCATCGATTCGATGACTCCTATCGGACGTGGGCAGCGTGAGTTGATTATTGGCGACCGCCAGACAGGAAAGACTGCTTTAGCACTGGATACCATTATTAACCAAAAGGGCAATGGGGTTATCTGCATCTACATTGCTATCGGACAAAAGCGGTCGACTGTGGCGCGGGTAGTTCAGGAATTGACCGAAAATGGTGCCATGGACTACACCATTGTGGTGAGTTCGTCTGCATCTGAAGCAGCACCTTTGCAGTATATTGCACCGTATTCCGGCACCGCCATGGGCGAGTATTTCCGTGATAAAGGAAAGCATGTTCTTGTGGTGTACGATGATTTGTCCAAGCATGCGCAAGCGTATCGACAGGTATCGTTACTGTTGCGGCGTCCTCCTGGTCGCGAAGCATATCCCGGAGACGTGTTTTATCTGCATTCGCGCTTGTTGGAACGAGCGGCAAAAATGAGTGATGCCATGGGTGGTGGTAGTTTGACTTCCCTTCCTATTATTGAAACACAGGCAGGCGATGTGTCGGCCTATATTCCGACCAATGTAATTTCCATTACTGATGGTCAGATTTTCCTTGAATCAAACTTGTTCTATTCTGGTGTTCGTCCTGCTATTAATGCAGGTATCAGCGTATCCCGTGTAGGCGGTAATGCCCAGATTAAGGCAATGAAAAAAGTATCAGGTTCGTTGCGTCTTGACTTGGCTCAATATCGTGAGCTGGAATCTTTTGCGCAGTTTGGAAGCGACTTGGATAAGGCTACGCAGGCACAGTTAAATCGTGGTGCACGCTTGGTCGAGGTACTCAAACAGGATCAGTATAGACCCTTGGCAGTGGTGAAGCAGGTCTTTATTATTTATGCGGCGACCCAGGGGTATCTTGACAAAGTAACCATACCCAATGTGGGGCGTTATGAAAACGAACTGGTTGCATATTTGGATTCCAATGCTGCTGATTTAATTAAAGATTTGGAGCAGCATGGTGAGATGGATGAAAGTATGACCAAGAGAATCAGGGAAACACTGAAGAAGTTTACCGATGATTTCCTGCTTCGGCAGAAGGCGGAAGCAGCCAGTTAATGGACGCAGATGCGTAACTAAAATGAGACGATTATGGCAGGATTACGGGACATAAAAAGACGCATTGACAGCGTCAAAAGTACACAGAAGATCACGCGCGCTATGAAAATGGTGGCAGCGTCAAAATTGCGTCGCGCTCAAGAAGCGATTATGCGTGCCAGACCCTATGCCTTTGAAATGAAAAAATTAGTTAGTAGTATTGCTGTGCGGGCCGATGGAATGACACATCCGTTACTGCGTGCTGGCAAGGGTGGTAAAGTTGGTATTGTTGTAGTCACTTCTGATAGAGGTCTTTGTGGCGGATTTAATGCAAATGTTGTTAACAATATTGTTCGTACCGTTAACAGCCGTTTTGCAGGTCGTGATGTGGAAATTACAATCGTCGGGCGTAAAGGCGTTGAACAACTTAAGCGCCGGACCATGAATGTACGTGCTACTTTTGTGGGGGTGCATGAAGGTTCTGTTATGCGTGCTGCTTCTTATATCATTGACGATATTGTTGCAGATTTCAAACAGGGTGGAACAGACGAAGTCTATTGTGCATACAACGAATTTAAGTCAGCCGTACAGCAGACTGTTACGTTGGAAAGACTGTTACCCCTTGCGTCGGAAGAGAGCGAAGATACCGTTGTAGAAAAGATCGAACAGGAAGGTGCAGAGGATATTTCTACAGAGACGGCGCAGCCCATGGATTATATTTATGAGCCGGACCAGGAGGAGGTTTTCGAACGTCTGCTGGTACGGCATATTCGTATTCAGATGCACCGGATTCTTTTTGAATCTGCAGCCAGCGAGCATGGCGCGCGTATGACAGCGATGGACGCTGCTACACGTAATGCGGGTGACGTGATTGAACGTTTGACCCTTACGTACAATCGGGCGCGTCAGGATACCATTACCAAGGAATTAATAGAAGTCGTCAGTGGCGCAGAAGCGCTCTAAATTACAGCGCGTACAGCGCCCCATTGGAGAAGAACATGAACGTAGGTCGTGTTACACAGGTTATCGGTCCCGTAGTGGATGTGAAATTTGATTCGGGTGAATTGCCGCCGATATATAATGCTCTTGAAATTGATCGCGGAGAGCAAGGCATCTTGATTTGTGAAGTGGCACAGCATCTTGGCGAAAACGCAGTGCGAACCGTTGCCATGGAAAGTACAGACGGATTGGTGCGCGGCATTGAGGTCAAGGATACCGGTTCATTTATTACCACACCTGTGGGCGATGCCGTGCTGGGACGCATTCTCAACGTCATTGGTGAACCTGTGGACGAGCTTGGTCCGGTGGAAACAGAATTACGCTGGCCTATCCATCGTTCAGCACCTGCTTTTGATGAACTTGAAACGCAGACCGAGATGTTTGAGACCGGGCTCAAAGTTATTGATTTGCTTGCCCCCTATTCCAAAGGCGGAAAGACCGGGTTGTTCGGTGGTGCAGGTGTGGGTAAAACCGTGTTGATTATGGAGCTTATCAATAATGTTGCGCAGCAGCATGGTGGATATTCCGTTTTTGCCGGAGTGGGAGAACGTACCCGCGAAGGTAACGATCTGTGGCTTGAAATGAAAGAGTCCGGCGTACTGAATAAGACTGCTTTAGTTTATGGGCAGATGACCGAACCTCCGGGTGCGCGTGCGCGTATCGGTCTTACTGGACTGACTGTAGCCGAGTATTTCCGCGATGAAATGGGACAGGACGTACTGCTTTTTATTGATAATATATTCCGTTTTACGCAGGCGGGTTCCGAAGTGTCTGCCTTACTTGGGCGTATGCCCAGTGCTGTGGGGTATCAGCCCACTCTCGCCACGGAAATGGGTGAGTTGCAGGAACGCATCACCACCACAAAGAAGGGCTCTATTACTTCAGTGCAGGCAGTATATGTTCCTGCTGATGATTTAACCGATCCTGCCCCGGCCACAACATTTGCACATTTGGATGCAACCACAGTGCTTTCGCGGCAGATTTCCGAACTTGGTATTTACCCGGCAGTGGATCCTCTTGATTCAACGAGCCGTATTTTGGATCCGCGGGTTCTTGGCGAAAAACATTATCGTATTGCCCGGGATGTGCAGGAAATATTACAGCAGTATAAAGACTTGCAGGATATTATTGCTATTCTGGGTATGGACGAACTATCCGAAGAGCAAAAACTGGTGGTGGGACGTGCTCGTCGTATTCAGCGTTTCCTATCGCAGCCCTTCTTTGTTGCAGAGCAGTTTACCGGTATGCCGGGTAAATATGTGAAGGTGGAAGACACTATCCGTAGTTTCCAGGAAATTTTAGAGGGTAAGCATGATAACCTGCCCGAGGCGGCTTTCCTTTACTGCGGTGCCATCGAGGATGTAATCGAAAAAGCGGAACGCATGCAGGAAACAGAATAACGATGAGTGAGACGATTCGTGTAGAAATATGCGCGCCGGAACGACTTAAGCTCGAATTTGAAGCAGATGAAGTGTTGTGTCCGGGAGAAGATGGTATATTTTCTGTCCGGTATGGACATACATTACTGCTGACAAGCCTTCTCCCTGGAATAATTCTAATCAAAGATACCAAGGGGGAAGAACACTTTTATGCTACGAGCGGGGGCTTTGCCGAAATCGAGCCGGATAGGGTTTTAATTCTCGCGGATACTTATGAAGCTGGTACGGATGTGGATGAAGAGCGTGCAAAACAGGCGGAGGAGCGTGCGCAAATTCGGCTGCGCAAGCCGGAGTCTGAGACGGATATGAGACGTGCTGAGCTTTCTTTGTACAAAGCGATGGCACGGATTAAGGCTGCACGACGCGGTGGATATTAGGTGTTTGCCAATTAAGTAGGGCTTCTTTAATCCGCACTTTTATCCAGCAGTACTGCCCGTGCGATATCCTGCAAGATCAAGTGTTACGTGTCGATATCCGATATCCTGCAAAGATATCACAATTCTTTCCCGTACCCCGGATTGGAACAGTAGCGGGAAATCTTCCACTGATATTTCTATACGGCATAGGGTATCATGGTGGCGCACACGGTACTGACGAAAGCCAAGGGTTTGCAATACCTTTTCCGCCGTTTCCACTTTTAGCAGCAACTCAGATGAAAGTGGATTTCCTGTTGGTATTCGTGATGCAAGACAGGCAAAGGAAGCCTTTTGCCACGTGGGAAGTCCTCGCGCGTGACTACATTCACGTATTTCATCCTTACTGAATTTTGCTTCCACCAAGGGTGCTTTCGCATGACTTTCCCGAGCAGCATGAACACCAACACGGGTTGGATCATAGCCGTCGTCTGCTGTCTCTCCATAAATAATCACTGAAATATGCTTTTCTACGGCGTATTGTCGCATTACTTTGAAAAGTTCGTGCTTACAGTAATAGCACCGTTTCCGATTGTTTTTAAGAAAGTCAGGGCTGTCGAATTCTTTGGTTTTGATAATGTCGAGATGCCAACCCCGTAGTTCCGCAAGTTTGATTGCTTCCTCCAACTCTTCACGGGGAATACTGGGGGAATCAGCAATGATAAGATGTGCGTCATCGGTTAGCATTTCATGACCCACATCAGCGAGATACGTGGAATCAACTCCGCCGGAATAGGCAATTACTACTGCACCGTATTCTCTAAAGAGCTGCTTCAAGGCGGCTTCTTTTTTTAATAATTGAGGTGAAATTTTATATTGCATCGTCAGTTATTCCTTTACCAGTATATTATCCTGGAATTACTATCATAAAAATAAGGTATTGTTATATGAGTTGCAATACCGCTTTCCAGTCCCTGAAATTGCATGAGCTCAGAACAAAAGTTAACTTGAGTCTATTGGATTTGCGATCTCAGATCAAGAAATATACTATTTTCACCTAAGAAAATACTTTTTCATGGGCATCGGAGAATAGATATTTTGAAAATATATGTGGTAATTGCGCGATTTTTCCATAGTATGACAAAAAATATGTTACAATTATAGGGAATGATCTGTTATTATTCGGTTTATATTATGCTGATTGTACACAGAAGACTGTTGAGGTATATCTATGAAAATGGAGGAATGGTTGTCGTTTAAGGTGATAGGGGTGATTTTATCGCTCATTGCGTCATCTTGTGCGCTTATAGTAGCGGGATGGGTAGCCGCTGAGTGGCGGGAACAACACGCGGGAGAAGAAGCACGACTTAAATTGTTGCACCAGGTCGGAGAGCTCGCTAATATTATTAATCCTTCCCATGCCGCTGCATTATCTTTTAAGGAAGAAGATAGAGGGCTACCTGCTTATAAACGTATTTGCGGGCAGTTCAGGGCTTATAACCAGGAACTTCCGGTTTCCTCCGTTTACGGTCTTGGTATCCAAAACGGGAAAGTTGTTTATGGGCCTTCCCTCTTTTTGGGTGATCAATCGCGGTTACTATCCGGGAAGGTCTATCCTTTTTCAGATAGAAATCTTGTGGATTTGTTAGAGACGGGTAAGCGCGTATTCCTGAGAACCCCGGACCAAAACTCCGTCATTGCACTAGCCCCGGTTTTGGATTTAAAATCGAATGATGTAGTGATGACTGTGGCGCTGGAAATACCTGTAGATATATGGAAGAAAAGTCTTGGAGATCTACGGTTTTTACCTTTTGCCATCGTGTTGTTATTACTTACGTGCCAATTTCTAGGCGTGGGTGCTATTTATCTTCGTACCAGTCTGATGCCCCAAAGATTGCGACATTTAGAGACTGTTTTGGTGGCGCTTTTTTCTATGATGCTCATCGGTGCAATTACGTCCTTTATATATGGGATAGAGAGCCGGGAACACCATATGCGCTTCATGCGTTTTGCAGAATCAGAAACGCAGGGTGTTGAATCAAATCTACGGAGTATTCAGAAGGAAATTATTCAGATAGCGCAGATTGTCGCAGAAAGTAACGCACTTACATCAGAGATGTTTACAGATTTTGTTGAATCGTTTCTTGATGATACTGTTGTAGAATCATGTTACATGCTTACCGCCTTGAAAGCGCATGAGAAGGAGAGTCTGGAGCAACGGGCAGCAGGGGAGGGGTTTACAGATTACCGGATCTACCGACTGGATGATTCCGGGAAGAAAATACCTGTTTCAGGTAATGCTGGTATTTTGTACCCTATTTACTACGATGCAGAATCATCTTCAGGTGCTGTAGGTCCCGGTTTTAACCTGGGTAGTATTGCGAAAGAAAAAGTTGCACTGGAAAATGCAGCACGTACGGGGATAGTTACCGCTTCTATTCCCGAAAGAAAAGAAATGATGAGCGTTTCCGGAAATCGGGTATCTCTCTACGCCCCCATATATGACTTGGATGATTCTGGAAATCTCATGCTGCGTGGTTTTATTGCTGCCAGGATTCGCTTGGATTTATTGTTACCGACAGTATTGGGAAGTATTAGTGGGAATTCTGGATATATTGCCTTGGAAATGCTTCAAATGGTAGAAAAGGAAGTATTACTTCCCCTTGCAGATACCGGGGATGGAGTACATGTGCAGCAAAGTACTTTTTCAGTACTGAACGACATCAGTGGTGCCGATTTTTCTTTGACCCATTCAATGCTTATCTTTTCTCATACCTATGTTCTGGCAGTACGTCCTACTGCAGAATTCCTTACTGCTTATCCTATATATTATACGTATTCCGCTTTTCTGATCGCGCTTATTATCGCTATGGTTATAATCGTTTTTGTTGCATTGTTACGCGGGCAGCAGGGAGCATTGGAAGCACGGGTTTGGAAAAGCACGGTGGATTTACGCGAGAGTGGGGAGACATTTCGCAGGCTTTTTTCTGAATCAACAGATTCAATACTTTTGCTGTGTCAAGGGAAAATAGTGGATTGTAATAATGCAACATTACGTCTACTCAAGTATGCTTCAAAAAAACAAATCCTCAAACATTGCCCCGAAGATTTTTCACCGCCCAGGCAATCAGATGGTCGTCCGTCTCCCTATGCGTTTAAAGAGATGGTGGCTTTATGTGTTCGAAATGGACATCATGCTTTTGAATGGACCCATGCTAAGTCGGATGGGACCTTGGTTCCTGTCGAAATAATGTCTACACTTATCACTATTCGAGGGGAAAAACAGATTCACGTTATTTGCCGTGATATTACAGAGCGTAAACTGGCGGAGGAAGCGCTGCGCAGCAGTGAAGAAAATCACCGAAGTCTTGTGGATAGTCTTCCCATCGGTCTATTCCGATATACACCTGCGCCGGACGAACAGTTTGTCATGGCAAATAAGGCTATGGCAAAAATCCATGGTTCTGCCTCTCTGGAAGAGTTGATGGATATAAGTGCAGCTGACCTTTATGCAAATCCAGAAGACAGGGAACAACTATGGCAGGATCTCATAAATACGGGAGCCGTGGCGGGACGGGAGATGCAGCTTAGGCACAAGGATGGATCTATCTTTTGGGGAGAGCTAAGCGGAATCATACTGCGAAACTCCAAAGGAGAGATTGATTTCTTCGACGGGTCGGTTATGGATATTACTAAACGGAAACAGGCTGATGAGCAACGTATAGAAATGGAACGCCGTTTACTTCATACACAAAAACTTGAAAGTCTTGGGGTTTTAGCTGGAGGCATCGCTCATGACTTTAATAACTTGTTGGCTATTGTTTTAGGAAACCTTGAATTTGCTGCAGGAGAGGTACATCGCGAAACCCTTGCTCATGAGTATGTCGGCAAAGCTGTATTGGCGGCGCGGCGTGCATCAGCTCTCACGGATCAGATGCTTGCTTATTCGGGTAAAGGGCGATTTATTATTAAAGCGATGGATTTAAGTGTTGAAGTAGAGGAAAACCTACAAATGTTGAATGCGTCCATTCCCAAGGACGTAGTATTGAATTTGGATTTACAAGAATCGTTACCGCCTATATATGCTGATGAAGGGCAGATCCAACAGGTAGTCATGAATTTGATTACGAATGCAGCCGAGGCAATTGGTGACACATCTGGAACCATTTCAATCAAAACGGAAGTTGTTGTATGTACAGAAAAGGATTTAGACCGCAGTCAGATTGAGGAAAAACCGGAACCGGGTGAGTTCATTGTTCTGGAAATTATCGATAGCGGATGCGGTATGGATGAAGAAACACGAAATCGGGTATTCGATCCTTTTTTTACCACAAAATTTACAGGACGTGGGCTCGGGATGTCAGCCGTATTGGGTATCCTGCAGGGGCACAAAGGTGCTGTGGAACTAAAAACTGAAGTCGGCAAAGGAACTACGATTCGATTATTCTTTCCTGTTGCTGAGCCGCCTGAAGATCTCCCCGTTGCTGAAGTTGCTTCTGCTTCTGAAAGTGAAAATCCCATAGAGCCTATGCAGCGGAATACATGGTCAGGAACAATCCTGGTCGTGGACGATGAAGCGCCTTTGCGTGAACTGGGTGAAAAAGTACTTTCCCGTTTTGGTTTTGATACTATTTCCGCAGTTGATGGACAGGAAGCGGTAGAGATTTTTTTGCAACGTTCAGACGATATTGTAGCCGTTTTGCTCGATCTCACTATGCCGCGAATGGACGGCGTTACAGCATTTGAGGCCATGCGCAAGATAAAGCCGGATGTAAAGGTAATCTTATGTAGTGGTTTCAGTGAACACGAAGCCATTCAACGCTTTTCTTCCCGCGGATTGGCTGGTTATGTTCATAAACCCTATCGTATAACTGCATTACGGGATGAAATAGAGAAGGTAATGAAAGGGAAGGGTAACCTGGCATAGCCTAAATTCAAAATCGCGTTATATTCTTATCGATGTCACAAAAACGGTGTAGTAATTTACCCTATGGTGTTGTCCGTTACTTGCTTCTTCTGGTACTGTCGTATTTTTCCAGTATCGAATTCTCCTAGAGGTTACTGGCTATTTCCTTCTACGGTTCTATTACTGGCTCACCTTCCTTTACTGTGACTTCTTTCTTTTCTGGGGTGGGTTCTTCCTCCTTCTCTATATTTTTTTCCTGTTCCCCTTCCTCGACGGGTTGCTCAACATCCTTCTTTCCTTCTTCTACCTCTTTGTTGACAGTTTGTTCTGGTGGTACTGTATTGTCATTGTTTTCAGTAACTACTGCATCCACAGGAGTACTGAAATCTTCTACTACAGTGCGAAGATTGGGTTGTAGAAACAGTTGATTTAAATTATAATGGATAAAGGGTTGAAGTGATGCATTTTCTCCATTTGCTGCATGGGCGATCCACAATTCACGTTTTGTGGAGTTTGCCAGTACAGCATGCAGGTTAGCATTTTTCATGGCAGTTGTTTTCAGAATGTTTAATGCAATATCTGAAGTAATAGTGCCATAGTTATTTAGGATCCCCGTTGCGGCTCCTTTATAGCGGTGATCGTAGGAGTTTGAGCCGTAAGGCATATTGGGTGCATTGGCGCATCGTTGTAAACTACGTACCACCGGATCCATAGCTTCATCGGAACGGAATACCGCGTCTTCTATAGGTATTGCATATTCAACGGTTTCAAGTGGATCGTTTGCACCAAATATGGCTATATGATTGGCTGTGGTTTCGTAGGCTCTGGCATCATGCGCGTCTCCGTCGGCAACTACATAGTTGAATCCTACGGTATGTTTTACAGATTGCATCAGTGTTGTAACTTCCTCCAGATCGGTGCATTCTTCAAGGATGCGTCGCAAAACAAATTCAAGAGGTAGTCCGCGGAGGGATCGATCTTGTGTGATCGCACCAATTTGGCTTATTGAAATACCTTCCATATTCATACCGCTTAACACCCCAATCAATCCGGCATAACCTGCCACTGCAAATTTCTGAAAACCGTCGGGTTCATACAGGGTGAGTATGGCCGTGTCTTCCAAACCCGCTGTAGTGATCCAGTCAAAATTTCTACCATGATACAGATCGCCGTCTGCAGTGGCATTCCCCCAGACTGCAAATGTGCTGCATCCGCGTTCTGTAAGCACTGAAATAACATGGCTTCGACGTATCATTTTTAAGTTGCAGCCGCTTGCATCTGCCAGTCCTTCCATCTCTCGTTTATATCGATCGGGTATAAAGGGGGCACATACTTGATAGGTGATGTCCAACAGTAAATGGGCAGCGAATTTTGGTAGTCCCATCTCCTTTTTGGCCTGTTCGAGAAGTCCTTCAAAAATGGATGCAGACAGCAGTACTTTGTCTTTTGCAAAGTGACCGCGCTGATATCCCATTTCGTAGGGAGTTCCTTTCAGGTGCAGTACCAACGTACCCTCGACTTCTTCACTCCACCCCTTATTCGTAGGGTTTACCTCTTCCCGGGGACCGCGCCCGGGGTTAACCCATAAAAAGCCACCAAAAGAAATTACTAAAAGGAGTCCCGCTAGGATTACGGTTGTTCGTTTCATAATAGTGAGCATAAAAATGTCCTCTGAATAGGTTTGCAACTACTTGCAGTTCATAAACAGCTATAATATATCTACTACTTATAAAGGTCGTAGTATGTCTAATCTTTTGCCTTTGCTTCAAGATTGTTGTATTATGTACGATATACACAGTGATAATAAACTTAGTAGAAGGAAATATTTGAATGAATGACTTAATGGTCTTGGCTGCTCCACTTATTGAGCATGTCCAGGCAAATCCGGTAATTTATGGGATTGGGGCTGTTGTAGCAGTAATAATTATTTATTTTACGCGCCCTTATTCTTCGGCTGTAATCCTATATTCTATTGAAATATCTATTTATCTGTCGGCAATGCATCTGCTCATATATGTTTGTGTATATCTGATGGCAGGGTTTAGCAATGAGACGACGATGAAAGGTGTCTTTGGTGCTGATGCCAGGGGAACGGCACCTTGGACAACACCCTTGGTACGATTTTGGGAACGTGATGTATATGATCCCAGTTGGATAATGTGGTTTGAAGTTGTGGTGACTATAATCATTCTTCTACTGATGCGTTATTACCGCCCTATGCAGGTACAGACCAAATATAAAAGCCCGGAAACGGAGAAGATGAGTAAACCCAAAAAAAAAGGGTATGATGATGACAGCGACGATGGTTGGGGGGTGCCGACAACAAGGGAATTTACACTTCCAAAAGGCTTTGAGAAAAAGATGAAAGGGAAATAGTAGTCGGGGAAACAGACGTGTAACAGTAATGTGAGGCCGTGTAATTTTTATGTGCACATTTTTGTGTTTTTTACGGTATAATTCCAGTAGCGTTCTCTCTGTCGGGGGGGATGTTTTGGAATTGAAACCCTCTGTGGCATGGGTATCTAAAATTATAAATGGTTGTAATATACTCGGGCAGGCGAACCTTGTGCTGTAGTATTCAGGAAGGAAAGTATATTGTGGTGAACATGATCAATTGTCCCTACTGTGGAGGCGAGATGACTGCCGATGCAGCGATATGCCCCAAGTGTGGTGGTCCGGCAAAGAAAGAGGTCGATTCAGGAGAACCCCAGCCTTTTTTTGGCGATTCCAATACTTCTACGTGTCCAATATGTAACACGCGTGTAGGTGCGGGTGATATTGTTTGCATCCAATGCGGCGTTAATCTTCTCACAGGACAGAAACCGGATAGAGCTAAAGAGCCGGTTCCGCCCAAGCGTGATTTACAGAGTGCGGCTACAATATTAAAAACTGTTGGGATTGTATTCTTGGTCATGATTTGCGGTGGCGCCCTGTTTTTGCTGGCCACAAAGTTATTGCATGATCCAGTAAAAGATGCGCGACAGATAGCAAAGATGGGTGATCCTGAGGAAGCATCTGAATTGTTGCGGGATCATCTGCAGCGTGTCCCGGAGGATTTCGAAGCGCAGTTTCTGTTAGGGCAAATTTATTGGAAAGGCGAGCAGTATGATCGTGCAGGGGAAGCATTTGAGTCTATAGCGCGACAGGGAGGACCTCGGGATCGAGATGCTGCATTACTTGCTTTGTTGGCATCAGAACATATCTCCGGGAATGAAAATAGAAAACGACAAGTAACAATGCTTCAGTCCTTGATTCAGCAGCGTTATCCGGATGATGTGGAATTACTGAAAGTAGTGGCATTGCTGCAGGGAGTAGAGAAAGAGTATCGTGGACAACGGGATACAACAGAAATTCTTGAAGCGATGGATGCTGCCCCGCCAATATTATCCGGGTTAACCTATATAATGACTGGGAAAATGGAGAAAGCAGTAGAATCTTTACAGGATGCGATGGATATGCTTCCTAAGGACGAAAGGGTGGCAGTGGCGTTGGGTTTCGTGCAGAAAATACGGGGACAGAAAGAATCCTGTACGGCTGTGCTGGAGCAGGTGAAGGATGTGTCACCTGAAACCGAGGCGTTGGTAAAAATGCAGCTGGGTTCTTCTCTTATGCAGCGTGGTGAGGATGGAAAAGCCCTTCCGTTTCTTACGGTTGCAAAGGAAGCCCGTCCGGAAGATTCACAATGTATGTTTCTTCATGCTGTAGGACTTCAACAAAATAAACTGCTTGATGAAGCACTTGTTGCTTTTGAAAAAATTGCAAGTGGTTCCGGAAAATTTGCTGGGCTTGCTTCCCTTCAAATGGCAGTGATCTATTTGGAACAGGGGAATTATGATCAGGCAGGTTCATTTGTACGACGTGCCGGAGAGGAAGGTATTACTTCCGCTCGTCAAGCAACAGTTCTGGGGCGTGTATATGTAATGCAGGGCGATATGACCCGGGGAGAGCAGGCGTACCGTCGTGCTGTATCTATTAAAGCGGATTATCCTGCAGTACGTCTTGAATTGGGGCTATTGCTTGTCAATCGTGGTTCAGTTGAAGAGGGATTAAAGGAACTGGAGCGCTATCTGGACTTGGCAGTTTCGAATCCCGTGCAATACCGTGCCAATGAAATTGACGTACTTGTAGATCAAATTAAGAAAACTAAGCAGCAATAAACATATTACTCAGGGAGAGTATCCATGATAAATCATAGAAGTATTAAGATAGTAAGCGTGGTAATGACATTTTTTTTAGGTGCAACAGTCTGTTTTGCATGGGGACCACGAACCCAGATGGCAATTGTAAATACAGCGCTTAATCTTGTGTCCCGTGAACAGGGTTTTCCTCTTACAAAACTTCAGAATGATATACGTGCTGGTGTGCGTGTTGATGACAAGGTGTTGGCAGTATTGTATCCCGATCTGCCTATGGATACCCTGCGTGCCATTGAGAATGAAATAGCGCTTTTAACGGCAGTACGCCGACCAACAGTGGATGCATACTATGCGTATCGGCTCGGAGTGCTTGGAAAGATAGTGGGCAGTATGACTGCTCCCATGAGAGATGCCGATGCTATCGAGAGAGATAAGTATTATGCAGATGCGGATGCTACGGTGGATTTTGGCGCGTTACGTCCTGCTTCAAGGCGGGTTTTCGAAACAATGACGCCTTTTGAACGTATTCTTCGCGAAGCAAATTCGGCAAATGATCTTATTCAAAGTGAGTATCGTAGTGGTGAGGGTTTTAAGGGAGCTGCAGCTTCACGACTGGCATCGGATGTAAGTCGATCCGTTAATGCAGTGGCAGATATCTGGTGGACTATTGTCACTTCGCGCACACTGGCAGGAAATATTAGTGATACCCAATTACAACGCTATGTATTGAAGGGATATGAATATCGCATTGCTCGCGGTAATGAAGAGGAGATTGAAGCGGCAGAAGGATATTATGCTGATTTGGTCTCTTTTACACCGGATATGCATGCCGGTATTGGTGATATGCTTTATGCGGCGGGATTCCGCGAACGGGCTGTGCGGGAATATGAGACAGCACTGGTTGCTGCGCCTGGACGGCGTGATGTAGTGGGAAAAATCAGTGAGTATTATATGGAAGTAGGCGAAGAAGCGTTGAACAAAAATTTACTTGAAGAAGCACG
>JAGLCZ010000438.1 GCA_023145975.1 Candidatus Hydrogenedentota bacterium
TAAACCAGATGCACCTCGTCTTGATGAGGCAGCTGAGAACCAGATCTGCCCCACCGGCGCTATTATCCGTAAATTTGTTGAACCACCCTACTTTGAATATACTATCAAAGAAGATCTTTGCACCGGCTGCGGCCTCTGTGTCAAGGGTTGCACAAACTTCGGAAACGGATCACTCTATCTACAGGTGCGCCACGATCTCTGCGTAAATTGTAACAGCTGTCGTATTGCGGAGGTATGTCCCTCCAACGCCTTTGTCCGTGTTCCCGAAAACGAACCCTACCTGCTCAAGGAAAAACTCCACAGAAACTCCTGAAAGCCCATCCCGTAATTTCCCGCTACAGCGGGAGTAAACCCGTATGAAACGCAACAAACTTGAAAATTGGATATCGAAGATTGGTTATTGGATATTGGCAGCCATTGCGCTGGCAGCTCCGCTGGCAGCAACCGCTGCATCCCGTTTCCCGCAACCTGAGTTTGACAGTGGATATGTGGCGCATAAGATACCCCATCCCGCTCCGGACTTTGCGGTTGCACCGCTTGTTGACGTACTGATTCTCGCTGTTGCGCTTGGGATTGCCGCATTGCTTGTACACAGGATACGCATTCGCAAATGGATTTTTTTCTTTGGGCTTATATGCCTTGGCTGGTTCGGTTTTATCCGAAATGGATGTTTCTGTCCTATTGGAAGTATCCAGAATGTTGCAATTGCGCTCTTCACCGGGGCACGCCTTCCAATGGCAATAGCGCTGTTTTTCGCACTGCCGTTAATTTTCGCCCTTTTCTTTGGACGCGTATTCTGTTCGGTTGTATGTCCGTTGGGTGCACTACAGGAGTTTTTTGTGGTTAAACCGATTCGTATGCCTAAGGCTCTTGATGCTGTACTTCGCATTGTTCCGTTAATTGTTCTTTCGCTGGGAATTGTATGTGCCGTAAATGGTGCCGGGTTTATCATCTGCCGTACCGATCCTTTTGTCGGTCTGTTTCGTCAAACCGCAGCATTGCCTATGATTCTTACCGGTATGGGGGTGTTGCTGGTTGGAACAGTTGTTGCACGCCCTTACTGTCGTTACTTCTGCCCATACGGGGTATTGCTGGAGGTATGTTCGCGCATTGCATGGAAACCCGTAGAGATCACGAAAGGTGAGTGCATTAACTGCCGTTTATGCGTGGGAATGTGTCCTGTGGATGCTATTGAAGCGCCGCGTCCCGCGATAAGCGATAGGCTGCGAGGATATCAATTTAAACAATTTCTGTATCTTCTGGTTTTTCTACCGCTGATTGTTATCGGATCTGCTGGGATCGGTTATCTATCCGGATCAGGTGTTGCTCGGCTTCACCCCGGCGTTATGATGGTGGATAACTGGCAAAGTGTCGCTGAAGAGGACTATGACCTTTATCCTGCAATTGAAGCGTTCGTGCGAGATGGGGGAACCATGGAG
>JAGLCZ010000439.1 GCA_023145975.1 Candidatus Hydrogenedentota bacterium
TATACGCCCCGCGTTTTAAATGAACAACGTATAAACAGGCACACCGCAACATTGACAGGGCTTACGCCGGGAACTGAATATATATTTTCTGTGGGTGAAAAGGAAGATAACCTTGGAGATATTGCAGGAACATTTACTACAGCACCGGACACGGTACAACCCTTTTCATTTATTTACATGGGAGACCCGCAGGTAGGATTTGAACAATGGGGGAAACTTGTTCAGCGTGCTGAACGGGAACGGCCTGATGCGGCATTCTGTATTATTGCAGGTGATCTTGTGAATCGTGGAGCGGACCGAAATGACTGGGATGATTTTTTCTTCAATGCCGATACTTATTTCACACGGCGTCCAATAATACCCGTACTTGGTAACCACGAATATCATCTGAGTAATGGTACCCTGTTATACAATGACCTTTTTACCTTACTGAAAAATGGACCCGATACGGTTCCTCCCCAGCATGCCTATTCGTTTGAGTATAGCAATGCCCTATTTATTGTTCTTGATTCCAATAAAGAGCCTGCTGTTCAAACGGCATGGCTTGATGAAACACTGGGAAACTCCGATGCCACCTGGAAATTTGTTTCTTTTCACCATCCCATTTATTCTTCTTCGCCACGCCGGGATAACCCCGTTCATCGTGCAGAATGGCTGCCTGTTTTTGATAAGCATCACGTTGACATGGTATTACAGGGACATGACCACGCTTATTTGCGCACTTGGCCTATGAAGAATAATAAGCAGGTGGAATCACCCGCCGAAGGTACCCTTTATGTTGTATCTGTTTCCGGAACAAAAATGTACGATATGGGAGCCTTTGATTATGCTGCCGCCGCCTTTGCTGATACTTCCACCTATCAGGCTATTGATATTCAAATTAATGGAAACAGACTGGTGTATAAAGCACATGACGGGAATGGGAATTGTGTGGATGAAATTATTATAGAAAAGTAGGAGTTCCCTGCAGCCTATTCCGAAAAGGCATTACAATGAACAGGAGCATCCTGTTTGCAGGTAGTAATTTACCTGTATGAAATACTAGCTCTACTTATCGTATAATGTCTAACATTCAGAGTATGTCAGGATAATTACAGGAATTCTATTGATGCAATTCACCGTTTTTGATACGCCCTTTCTGTCTGGGCTGGGTCGTATTTGGGCCCATTTATTTTTGGGGATAATCGGTTGGAAAAAGGAAGGAAAACTACCCGATTTACCCAAATTCGTGCTTATTGCTGCACCCCATACCAGCAATTGGGACCTGCCCATCATGTTAGCACTCGGTTTCCTTTTTCATGGAAGCTTATTTTGGATGATGAAAGAATCGGCATTTCGTCCGCCTTTCGGATATTTTTTTAAGTGGCTTGGCGGTATTCCAATTGATCGCAGCAAAACTAACGGTGTAGTTGGACAGTGCATTGATACTTTTTCTAAACACGAGGAATTTATTCTTGTTGTTCCTCCTGAAGGAACACGAAAAAAAGTGCGTGCCTGGAAAACGGGTTTTTACCATGTCGCTGCCGGTGCCGATGTTCCCATTGCCTTGGGGTACCTGGATTACAAACGCCGGCGTGGGGGAGTGAACAAGGTCTTTTATCCTACAGGTGATTACGAAAAGGATATTCAGGAAATCCAATCTTTCTACAAAACGATCACCGCGAAATA
>JAGLCZ010000044.1 GCA_023145975.1 Candidatus Hydrogenedentota bacterium
GATACTGTAATCATGTGGTTTGAGGTTTGAACGAGCAGGGCGGACATACCAATTGCGTCTGCTTTATTCTCAACGGCGGCATCCAGGAAATCCTGGAGCGGTGTCATAACACCAAGATCGATTACTTTGTAGCCATAATTTTCAAGGAGTGTACAGGCTAGATCTTTTCCAATGGAATGGACATCCTGGTAGATTGTTCCCAGAACAACGACTCCCTTGTGTTTTATGCTGCTGTTGGGGTGTGTACCACTGTGGTTATCCAGGTACTGTTCAATAAATCCCATGATTTGTCGCATTACATCGGCGCTTCGTAATAAATGAGGCAGCGAAACTTCACCCTGTGCAAAACCGTCACCCAGCTCTTTCATTGCTGCCATCAGGCATCTGTTGACAAAGTCCAGAGGTTTCCAGTCTTCGAGTGCCTGTGCTGCCTGCAGCACAATAGTGTCTTCATATTCATAATGGTGTCCCTGGAATTTCAATGTCCCCGGTGTCCGCTCTTTATGACCGTCCTTTATCTTTTCTGTAATGGCGGCATTCAGGTCCAGGTGGTCATACTCGGTTACTTTCTTTTTTCGTGAACCACGTTTATTTGCTGCGATTTCTTCCAGTTTTTCAAATGCGTCCATATCATGCTGCAGGATAATTCGGCATCCCAGTTCGTAATGTTCTTTTTCCAGATTCTCAATAACTACGTAGTGGTTGGGATTAATGATTGCCGCATCCAGTCCGCGTTTTCGTGCTTCACTGAGAAATACGGAGGTAAGTACTGTCCGCATATAGGGCTTGGCGGAAAGTCCATTGCTAAGGTTTCCAACCCCCAGTATGGTCAACGTGCTGGGATACTGTTTCTTCAGTAAGCCGATACCCTCTATTGTTTCCAGTGCGAAGTTTAGTCCTTCTTTACTTTCTGAACCTATGGGAAATACGTTCACATCCACCAAAAGTTTATCAGGGGAAATACCATATTTGTTTTGTGCCCGTTCGATTATTTTTTGTGCGATTTCAAACTTATCGGATGCTGTTGCCGCTGGTCCTTCAGGTCCGGTACAAAGTGCCACATAGAGCGGGTCGTGCCCGCGTGTAGCTTCAATAACCTCATCCATCTTTAAGCGTCCGGGCGCTATGGGTTCGAGGGAGATTGAATTCAGTATGGGGCGACCCGGATAGACTTTTATGGCGGCGGCGAGGGCATCACTTTGAAATGAATCCAATGACATTGCACCCTGGAAATCGGCTGTCTGGCGATGTATTACTTCACAGAGTGTATCGCTGGTATTGACCACGTTTGAATCCATGCAGATATCAATAACTTCACAACCAATGCCTTGTACTTGTTCTCGAATGACTTCTTCAAGGATATCATGGTTTATACCCGTATCATTCTCAACAGATTCGCGTACTTTTTTGGAACCCCGTATGTTCAGACGCTCGCCAACGCGAATAAGATTTATGGTGCTGTCAAGTCTTATCGCTTCTTGCGGTCCTGATATATAGTACGCTGGTTCAGGAGTTCGGATTTTGCGGGTACAAGACGCCATTACTTTTTTTATTGCGGCAATGTGTTCCGGGGTGGTTCCACAACAACCGCCTACAACACTAACCCCGTTATTAGCAATAAACCCTTGGATATACGATGCGAATCTTTCTGGTTCAAAACGAAATACTGTTTTTCCATGTTCTGATATGGGAAGTCCTGCATTGGGTGCAACCGATATGGGTAATGATGAAAAACGACACATCTTTTCGATGGTTTTCTCCATCAAATCGGGGCCGATGGAGCAGTTAATACCGAAGACATCAATACCAATTCCCTGCACTGTTACTAGTGCTGCATGAATATCCGTGTTGAACAGCTGCATGCGACCAAAGGCATTTATTGTGACATGTGCCATAATAGGCAGCGATGCGTTCCGTTCACGCATAGCACGCTGTGCTCCGAATACACCAGCTTTGAGTTCCAGAATATCCTGTTGTGTTTCAAACAGCAGCACATCCACGCCGCCATCAATGAGACCAAGGCATTGCTGATAGAAATTTTCGCTTATTTGGTCAAAGGTGGCATGGCGCAGGTTGGCAGTAGTGGAAGAGACTACGTAATTCGAGGGACCAATTGAACCAGCGATATAGAGCGGGCGACCATCATATTCCTCTTCTAAACGATACTGATCTTGCGCTTCCCGTGCGATTACCGCCGCAGTTCGGTTTAGATGATAGGTAAATTCATTGATAGGGGCGGTACGAAGATCGATGGGGAGTGAACGAGGAGCAAATTCCGTAATATCCAGCGTCGAAAAATCATATTCTCCCAGTCGCAGTGGTGATGCACCAAATGTATTCGTTTCAACTGCATCAGCACCAGCACGGTAAAAGGATAAATGGATATCGCGGATAGTTTCGGGGGTGGAAAAGCACAAAAGGTCACCCAGCATTTTGAAGTCCAAACCACCGTATAGAGAGTTATTTAGGTCTAGTTTTTGTATCATGGTGCCGGTAGCACCATCAAAGCATAAGGGACGTTTTTGGATATGTT
>JAGLCZ010000440.1 GCA_023145975.1 Candidatus Hydrogenedentota bacterium
GCAATCACATCCATGCTGTGCCTGCGTGCCTCTTCGCCGCGATGATCGAGATGAGTATTATAGAAATAGAAGTAGGTCTTTGTTTCCGGATGATAACAACGAAGCCAGGTCGTCATGCGCGTAAGGCTGGAATCCCAGGATATTGATGCTGGTATCTCCGGCGTTTCTGACAACCAAAAATGACCGCTCGCAACAGGGAAAACAGCGCGGTGACGATACAGCACTGCCGTCATTTCACCGCTGCCGGACACATCCCGATCGATACCTATCCACCGATATTCAGGCAGCTGCTCCACAATATAGTCCACCTGAAAGGGAAGGCACTCCTGTAACCCACAGATGTCCGGCGCATATTTCCGGAGAGTATTTACCACAATATCTTTGCGGTGCGGCCAGGAATTATCACCATCCGATGCCATACCATACCGTATATTAAAGGTCATTGCCTGCAGGGTCAACTCTGCCGATGCGATACTGCAGACCAACACCATAGCTGTGATAAGAAGAAAGTGTTTCATGGGGGAATCCTTTACGATGTTTACGTTAATTATCTCGTAAGGATAGGATAGCATAAATAACGCCCCGGCAACAGAAAAAGAGCCGCATACTCAAAAACGCCTCTTTTTTTGAGCATACGACTCAAAAATCGATTCTGCCGCTTCAGGAGCGTTCTTGACCGCGCTGTGCGTATCGCCTTATTCGCCATTGTCCGTCAGGACATCCGCAGGGCGCTCCGTCATGACAGTACAGGAACCGTTCAGCAGCGTATACTCCACATTCACAGTCGCCTGCCTTTGATGCGACCGCCGCTTTTTCCCCGGGCAAAGCTTTTTAACCTTCGCCAACTCTGAGGCAATGTCCTACGAGGAGCGACTACCGCATCCATATAGAGTATACCATATTTTTACAAAAAAAGGGGGGAAGAAGTAATGCTTTTTTCCTGTAGGCTATATTGACCCTACTGAAAATACACCTGTTTGCGCAAAATTCGACTTCCATTTTGAGGCGACCTATCTGCTCGTAAAGTACTTGCTCCCTCCGCTCCTTTTTCCCATACGCTGCAGCACAACGTCGACCCTCCTCAAATACACAGGGAAGACCTGCTGAAAATCGTTTACGTAACTTTGTTTAAAAGGCAGACAGCATAACGGCAACGGTTGGAAGCACTGGAGCTGTAGCACCAGCCATCATCGCTTCTGCTTCGTCCCCGTCAGAAGCACTATCTATATCAACACCAATGTAACGGACAAATTCAGCGTGACCATCCATGTACAGTACATTACAACCACCGGGAATGTGGTTGAAACGTAACATGGCCGTTTCAGCGCCGATACCATCAGCCATTACCCATAAAGTACTCTGCGCCATGGCACTTGCGCCTGGATTATTAATATCAGTGATCATGAAGCGTTCGATACCTTCACGAAGCCGATAGACCGTATCACCAGACCCATTTCCAACTCCCTCACCTACGAAATTATTACTGACCTTCGCATCATTATCCAATACAGAAACAGCCTCAAGAATAGCCTTACCACCAGCAATAAGACCTGCCAGTAATGCAGCATTGGCTTCTGCCAGACCATCCAGCATGGCACCGATCTGAGTAGGAACATAGGGATTTCCTTGGATTCCTTGCTGACTGAGAAGAGCACTAAGCACGCCAAAAGCAGTGTAGCGTTTGCACATCTTATTTTTGTCAAAAGCCCAGCCTAAATACATGTAACTATCACCAATAGCTCTTGGATCCCAAGATAACAACGCAGTTCCTTCAGGAAGCCCGGACGGATGATCAACAGTCGCATACATGTAAGATTTATGCTTGCCCAGTTCGGGATCGGAGGGACACCACATGATTTCCATATCGGTAAGGTATTCGGGATAAATGGAATATACCGCCGGACCTGCAGCCATTGCCTCATCATATTCTGTGCCGCTTCCCGTATCCCATTTCTGGTAAGTTTGCATGGGCGGCATTTTTTCGCCAGGCGATTCGTTCGCATACATTTTGAATACGATGCCCCATTGTTTCAAGTTGTTCTGACAACTGGAACGACGCGCGGCTTCACGCGCACGGGCCAGGGCAGGGAGCAGGATGGCTGCAAGAATACCAATAATGGCGATCACAACCAACAATTCAATAAGTGTAAACCCTTTTCCTCTCACAATATTCTTCCCTCCTTAATG
>JAGLCZ010000441.1 GCA_023145975.1 Candidatus Hydrogenedentota bacterium
AAGAAACCTGTAGCGAAGAAAAAGGCCGTCGCGAAAAAGAAGGTTGTGAAGAAAAAAGTTGTCGCTAAGAAGAAACCTGTAGCGAAGAAAAAGGCCGTCGCAAAAAAGAAGGTTGTGAAGAAAAAAGTTGTCGCTAAGAAGAAACCTGTAGCGAAGAAAAAGGTCGTCGCGAAAAAGAAAGTCGTGAAGAAAAAAGTCACTAAGAAGAAAAAATAATATAACGCTGTGCGTTCCCTAAAAGAACATTCCCTGCGTCTCGTATTTTAAATGAGACGCAGGGCGTTTTTTTGTTCGTTATTCGGTGCTATAGATCAATGATGGGAAAAGCAACGCTCCAGGGTAAATACCATGGTTGCATTTTTTTCATTGCACGCGGCAATAGCATCGTAATCGTTCATGCTGCCACCCGGTTGTGCCACTGCCGTGACACCGGCATCGGTTGCAGCATCCACGGCATCCCGGAAGGGAAAGAAGCCGTCTGACGCCATGACCGCACCTTCGAGTGATTCGCTTCCCTTGTATTTTGATTGTGCTTTGGTAATGGCTTGTTGCACTGCACCTACACGATCCTGCTCGCCGGTACCTACAGCAAGGGTTTGTCCATTACGAACAATGACGACACCATTCGAGCGGACGTGCAGGTTTACCCGCCATGCAAAGAGCAGATCATCCAGTTCCTGTGCCGTGGGTTTTCGGGCAATATCCATGCGCCCTTTTTTTGAATGGTCATTATAGGCAGGAACAAAATCATCCACAGATTTCATGCGCGAGAGGTAGGGCTGTGCCAGTATCACGGAGCCGTCATCGAATACTTTCATTTCCCATGCGTTTGGGGTATCTTCTGTATATTTCGGCAGCGTGTTGAAGGGCGGAGTACGCACGATTCGGATGGCTTTGTTGCGCTTGAAGCGAGCGTGATCGTTGAAGGCAGCCAGGGCCTCTTCCGAGAATGCAGGGGCAACGACGCCTTCTACAATAGTCTGCATAATTTCTGCCGCAGTATCGGCATCTACTTCCACGTTGAAAGCGACTACACTGCCGAAGGCAGCCTGTGCATCGGCGTCACGGGCGCGCTGATACACTTCCACAAGAGTCATTCCTTCCTGTTGTATTGCTGCACCGGAAGGGTTACAGTGTTTCATCACTGCACAGCACGGACGTTCCATATACTTCAGAATACCGATGGCGTGATGCATATCTTCCAGGTTGGTTTGGGATAACCCGTTTTTCCCTGTTTTCAGCATGGTATAGGCGCCTAACGCCAGATTCGCTCCATTCGCGGGTTTGTAAAACGCCGCAGGCTGGTGGGGGTTTGTGCCATACCTAAGGTCGTCTACCTTACTGTACGTGCGTCCCAGCAATTCTACCGTTTCCGGGAACTGTCCTTCCGTGCGTGTGCGGTACATTGCTTTTAAATCTTTTTCTGCCATTGTATCTTCTCCTGTATTTGTTATTTCAAGGCTATTACTTAACGTTTTTTTCAGCGTTATCACGTACTTTTACAAATAACCCGGGTTTGTCGAGGTTAACCAGATCAGCATCGGAATCAAGGATCTGACGAAAGACAGCAGCGGTATTTTCTTTTTCATAGATCATGATGCGTATAGCATGTTTTCTGCATGATTGAATATATGCAGGTGTGAGTGCCGCCAGCGGCATTTCAACGATGGACGCGTTATAGCGATTGGCAGCGTCTTCGACTTCTTCGGGGGTATAGGCATTGATTTTAAGTTTCAGGTCTTTACCATATTTCAGAAAAGATCCAAGCAGTAGTTTGTTGCCGAACCAGAAAAAGGAGTCATTTTCAAAGCCGGTTTCCCGCACAAGTGCGACCAACTGCTTCATGCTGCCTGCCTTTACGTCAAAATATACTTTCGCTTTCCCGTTGAGCCATTGAAGGTATTCTTTTAAGCGGGGTATGCGTTCTCCTTTGAATTCGGGGGAAAACCAACTGCCGGCGTCCAGTGCGTCCAGGGCGCTGGAATCCATCTTCCCCAAAATACCGCTGCCATTTGTCGTGCGGTCAACTTCTCGATCGTGCATAAT
>JAGLCZ010000442.1 GCA_023145975.1 Candidatus Hydrogenedentota bacterium
CGAAGCCAAGGGGGATCATTCATATTACGCCTGGAAGACACCGATGCAGATCGTACTGATGAACAATATGTCGCAGCAATGTGCGAAGGATTTAAATGGCTGGGAATTGACTGGGATGAAGGACCGAAATTTGGAGATGAACCGGAAAAGGGGGAGTACGGTCCTTACCGCCAATCAGAACGCAGCGCCGCCTACCGAAAAGCAGCAGCCCAACTCCTTAAAGATGGGAAAGCCTATAAATGCTTCTGTACACGTGAAGAAATCGACGCGATGCGCAAGCAAGCCGCTTCCGAAAAACGGCCACCGAGATATTCAAGAAAATGCCGCAATCTGACGGCGGCGGAAATCGATGCCAAAGGCGATACACCTTATAGTTTGCGCTTTCGTGTACCCGAGGGCGAAACAGTAGTAGAGGATATTATCCAAGGTCCGGTACGCTTCAACAATAAAGAATATGATGACTTTATTATCCAGAAACCCAATGGAAATGCTATTTTTCATTTGGCAGTGGTGGTAGATGATAGTTTAATGAAAATATCTCATATTATCCGGGGCGATGACCATCTGACCAATGCGGGACGTCACGTGATGCTCTTTAATGCACTCGGTTATACCGTGCCGAAATTTGCGCATCACCCGTTGGTACACGATGAGTATGGCCGGAAATATAGCAAACGCCTACATGGCGCAAATGTACTTGACTGGCTCGCAGACGGCTATCTTCCCGAAACCCTTATTAACTATATTGCACTAT
Organism: Candidatus Hydrogenedentota bacterium; assembly: GCA_023145975.1. Classification (GTDB taxonomy): domain Bacteria; phylum Hydrogenedentota; class Hydrogenedentia; order Hydrogenedentales; family CAITNO01; genus SLFT01. Next base: position 755 of record JAGLCZ010000442.1, read on the forward strand.
TGGGCTGGACTTCAGAAGAAGAAGGACGAGAATTTTTTAAGCTTGAGGAATTGCAAGAACTCTTCTCTCTCAAACGCCTGACTAAATCACCTGCACGCTTTGATCGAAAGAAACTGGACTGGCTGAATGGTCAGCATATCCGTATGTTGACACCAGAGCAACTTTGCGACCGTGTGTTGCCCATCATGCGAAAAAATGGTCTTGATGTAGATGCCTGCTCCCGCGAATGGTTATTTAAAATAGTAGCTATCTGCCAAGAAAAAATCCCTACTTTAAACCACATCGTTCCTTATACAGATTTCTTTTTCATAAGCCCAAAAGAATATGATAAAAAGGGTTCTCGAAAATTCTTCGAAAAAACAGACTCGCAATTATGGCTTGAAACTGCTTTAAACTGTATGAAAAAGACGGAAACCTGGCAACGAGACACACTTAAAAAGCACTATAGCCAAGCCGTAAGCGATGGTATGAAAATAGGCCCATTGGTAAATGCAACACGCCTTGCGCTTACCGGAAAAACCGTTGGTCCGGGAATGTATGAATTAACAGAACTTCTTGGACGAGAAAAATCGTTGCTTCGCATGGAGCAAGCTTTGGACTATATCCAAAAGAAAGCTGGAGACATACAGCAATGAGTAAGTTTATTATTGGCGTTGATTTAGGCGGCACAAATATAAAGACTGCAATTGTAACTGAGGACAAACAAGTCGTCGCAAGAGAGTCACGCCCAACCGATGCAGCGGCAGGTCCCGTCGCCATCATGGATTTAATAGCTGTAGCAGTACATGATCTTACACGCCAACAGGATATAAACATGGAGGATGTATTAGCCGTTGGCATCGGGGCACCCGGTCCCATGAACTGGCAAACAGGTATTGTATACAGTCCTCCAAACCTTCCAGGCTGGAGCAATGTACCACTGGCGGATGAAATGAGTAAACGTCTCAACACTCCTTGCTACATCGATAACGACGCCAATGTAGCCTGTTTCGGTGAATACTGGATGGGGGCGGGACAGGGAGCAGAAAGCATCATCGTATTTACACTTGGGACCGGTGTGGGTGGAGGAATTGTTCTCTTCAACCAGTTGGTAAGGGGAATTGACGGTACTGCTGCTGAACTGGGTCATGTGAAAGTACAACGGGACGGTCGCTTGTGCGGTTGCGGTGCTCGCGGTTGCCTGGAGGCCTATGCCTCGGTAACCGGCATGGTGCACACTGCGCGAGACGGGTGGGATAATTCCCATACAACTCTAAAAGATTTATGCGAAGGTGATCCAGAAAAGATTACTGGAAAAATAATTTATAAGGCAGCCGCAGCAGGAGATGCCTATGCAGCACAAGTCTTTCAGGACACTGCTACCTGGTTGGGACTTGGTGCAGCAAGCATGGTCAATGCTCTGAATCCCGAGCGTATTGTGCTGTGTGGCGGTATGATTAATGCAGGTGAACTTCTCTTCGCTACTGTGCGTAAAACTGTACGCGAAAATGCTTTCAAAGTACCTGCTGACCGTTGCAAAATACTTCCTGCCGGTCTTGGCGAAGATTCTGGTGTGCTGGGTTGCGCAGGTTGTGCCTTTGCCAGATACCAGGAAGAAAATTCCTAAGCAGGAGAGTGGCTGTGATTATTACTATTACGCCTAATCCCTGTGTAGATAAAACAATTTTCATTGACACATTGCTACCAGGTGATAAGATACGTGCCTATCGCTGCAGTTGTATTGCTGGAGGAAAAGGGTGTAATGTTTCTCGGGCCATAAATGCCATGGGAGGAGAAACCATTGCCGTCCCCTTTGTCGGAGGTCACACGGGAAAACATGTAGTGGAAATGCTTGAAACTATGGACCGTCTTCAGTGTTCCCCTGTGGAAATCACAGAAATGACCCGTACTATTACCACTGTACTTGAAGAGTCCCGACATCGTCAAACGGCCCTGTTCGAACCCGGTCCTTCTATTTCACAGAAAGAATGTAGAAAAGCTCTGAAACTTATAGAACAATTGCTTCCAGAAGCGACTCTCATTATCATGAGTGGTTCTGCTCCAGACCCCAATCTCGACAACTTTTACCGCGATGTGGTACAGATGTCACATGAAGCCAATCTTAACAGTATTGTAGATGCATATGGCACCATTTTTGAGCAGGCACTATCAGCAATACCTTATATGATAAAGCCAAATATAGAAGAAGCAGAGAAGATAACGAAATCCCCCATAACTACCCGTGCAGAACAATGGGGAACGGTGGATAGGTTTCGTAAGCAAGGAATTCCGTTGGTTGTTCTTTCTCTCGGTGCAGAAGGGGCATTGCTTTCCTTTAAAGACACACAATTCCATGTAGAACCACCCCCTATCAATACGGTAAATCCTGTTGGTTCCGGAGATGCCTTGGTTGCTGGCTTTGCTCTCGGAATTACACAAAAAATGGATATTGAATCTATGGCTCGTCTTGGCATCGCTATGGGAACCGCTAACGCTATGTCCTGGGATATTGGAGCCTTCAGAAAAAAAGAGGTGGACCAGTTATTAGAACAAGTACAAATAACCCACCGATAAAGTACTTGCGTGCCTATCTACAGCTCATCGTGCACGTATACGCGGATCAAGCCACCCTAGCATAATATCGGAAACCAAATTTAACCCCATGACCAATACGGCATAAACAAGTACTGCACCATTAATCATCGTATAATCACGGTTAAAAGCAGACTCTACAAATTCTCTCCCTAAGCCGGGAACCTGAAAAATAGTTTCCACGACAAAAGACCCTGTAAGCAATCCAGCTGCAGCAGGTCCTAGGAAAGCAATTACAGGCTGAATTCCCGCCCGTAAACCATGCCGTAGTACTACGCGGGCTTCCCGCAATCCTTTTGCACGGGCAGTTCGAATAAAATCCTGGGAAAGCGCTTCCAACATGCCGCCTCGTGTCATACGCGCAATATATGCCGAGTAACCTGCACCCAAGGTAACTGCCGGTAATATCTTATGCATAGGGGTTGCCCATCCGGCAACAGGCAACCAGTCTGTCCATAGTGCAAATATCAATACCAACAAAGGACCTAAAACAAATGCCGGAACACATATTCCAATCATGGCGATTGTCATCGCACTGTAATCCAACCATGAATTTGGTTTGAGTGCGGCAAGAATTCCTGCACATAAGCCCACAGCGAGTGCAAAAGCCAGACCGTAAGCACCCAATTCAAGAGAGACGGGTAAACGCAATAAAATCCATTCACGCACAGTACGGGAAGGTTTACGAAAGGAGGGACCAAAATCCAAGCGAATAACGCCGGTCAAGTATTCTGTATATTGCTGATAAAGTGGGCGATCAATACCATAATGAGCTTCCAGGCTACGTTGTGCTTCAAGGGATACACGCTTTTCCGAATCAAAGGGTCCGCCTGGCGCAAGCCGAACCAGAAAAAAAGTAATAGTGATAATCATAAACAGAACGGGTAGAAATTCACCGAACCGTTTCAAAACAAAAACTGCCATGAACATCTATTCTCCCACCAAATATAAATCTTTCCAACGCATATATCCCAGCAGGTTAGGGGTCAGCCCTTTTACTTCTGGTGCTTTCAAAAATTTCCAAGTATAAAAGTAAATGGGGATAATCGGAGCTTCCTCTAAAAGAATTTCCTCAGCTTGCTGTAATAATGCAATCCGTTTTTCTATATCGGCCTCAGCATAAGCACTTTCTATAAACGTATCATATCTCAATGAAGACCAGCCGGTACGGTTGTTTCCCACACCGGTCTGAAAACATTCCAGAAAATTCATGGGATCAGCTACATCACCGATCCACGAAGAGCGTGCAATCGTATAATCTAGATTATTCAAAGAAGACAGATATACCTTCCAATCCTGATTAAGTAGACGTACATCTACATTCAGATACTCACGCCACATACGTTGAATTGCTTCAGCAATGGTGCGATGTGCCTCACTGGTATTATAAAGAATTTCGACAGGGGGTAAGCCCTTCCCGTCAGGATAACCTGCCTCAGCAAGAAGTTTTTGTGCTTTAACCACATCGAACATAACCTGATAGTCGGATTTATAGCCAGCATCAGGAGGTACCAAAGAAGGTGCTGCCTGTTCGTTTCCAGTAAGAACGTGCTCGGTTAACTCATTCCGATCCACTGCCAGTGCGAAGGCTTTGCGCACAAGCGGATTATCAAAAGGAGGTCGCGTAATATTCAGCCTATAAAAATAGGATCCATAGTAAGGATGGAGATTCAAAGCCTCCGGATGTTCACGTCGGTATACCTCAACCCGGTGGAGAGGAATTGTAGAGGTGATATGTAACATACCTGCCCGAAAACTACGTTCTTCTGTCTGCTGATTATCAATAGGATAATAATCTATACCGTCAAGACGTACGGCAGTCCCATCCCAGTAATGAGGATTACGGCGAACACTAATAATTTCATTGGGACGCCAATCCGTTAGAATAAACGGACCATTGCCCACCAAATTTCCAGTGCGTGTCCACTGTGTACCCCGTTCATCTATCTTTCCAAACTTCTCGATAGTTGCCTGATGAACAGGGAACCAGGCGTAATGATTGTGCATACTCAAAAAATAGGGGGTAGGATGCTCAAGGGCTGCTTCAAGTGTAAACTCATCAAGCACTCGAACCCCTACCTCAGAAAAATCACGAAGATATCCTTCATTAAACAAACGTGCATTCTTGAGGCAATATAGAAGATAGGCATACTCAGAACCCAATGCAGGGGACAAGATTCGCTTCCAGCTATAGGCAAAATCTTGTGCCGTTACCCTATCGCCATTCGACCACCTGGCATCCTTTCTAAGATGAAAAGTATAGAGGAGTTTATCTTCGGACACCTCCCAGGAATCCGCTACTGCCGGAACCGGTTCCAAAGTTGCAGCGTCACAGTCTGTTAATCCTTCAAATAGGGACGTCAAAACCCGGTGTTCAGTTACACCGGAAACAACGTGGGGGTCGAGTTCCTGTACTTCTGCGCCATTACCAACTTGCAGGACATTGGCAGGAATCTTTCTACCAGAAGAACAACCCAAAAGAATGGGAAAATATATCATCATAAAAAAAACAACCACACATGCCACTCGAACACATCTCATACAGATAATCCTTATACAGCTTACAGACACGAAAGCATATTACACCAACATAACAGCATTATAGTCCCTTGTGATCTTGAGAGCAACGTAACGTTATTTTTCATTAACATAAAATAAATGCTACACTGAGAGAATGAGGGAGCTTGTAAATTATTGTATTGAACAGAAAAATAAGATTGACGCAACATTGGAAAAGTAAGTATGAAACGACGTGATTTCCTTCGTACAGCAGCTATGAGCACTGCAGTGTTTAGTGGTCTTGGACATTTAGCAGGGACTGCCGATGCTAAGAAATTGAACATCGTATTTATCCTGGCAGATGATCTGGGCTGGCGCGACCTGGGCTGTTATGGCAGCACCTTCTACGAAACGCCGAACTTGGACCGTCTGGCCAAAGAGGGGATGCGTTTTACTGATGCCTATGCAGCCTGTCCAGTTTGCAGTCCTACACGGGCTAGTATCATGACGGGAAAGTATCCGGCACGGTTGGCAACCACCGACTGGTTCGGTGCACCACAACCGGACACAGCACATAAACATCCAACACGCAACAAACCTTTATTACCCGCACCGTATGAAGAGAAAATGCCTTTGGAAGAAACAACCGTGGCTGAAGCTTTTAATGAATCAAATTATCGTACCTTCTTTGCTGGAAAATGGCATTTAGGTGGGAAAGGTTATTATCCGGAAGATCAAGGATTTGAGATAAATAAGGGAGGTTGGGAAAAGGGGAGTCCCAGGTCCTATTTTTCTCCTTACAAGAATCCAAAACTAGCTGACGGTTCTCGTGGCGAACATTTACCAAAACGTCTTTCAGAAGAATGTGTTTCTTTTCTGGAAGAAGTTGAGGAAGATCCTTTCCTATTATATCTTTCTTTCTATTCACCCCACACACCATTACAAGGGAGAAAGGACTTGATTAAAAAATATAAGGAGAAAGCGAAGGGCGTTATTCTTACAGGCCCAAAGTTTATTCCTGAAGGCGACTATCCCGCACGACAGGTACAGGATCACACCGTCTATGCCGCCATGGTGGAAGCGTTGGATCAGGCAGTGGGTAATGTACTGGATACACTGGATCGTCTTGGATTGGCAGAGAATACCGCTGTTGTTTTTATGTCCGACAATGGAGGACTTTCCACAAGAGAAGGTTCACCCACGAGCAATGTCCCGCTACGGGCTGGCAAGGGGTGGCTCTATGAAGGGGGAATCCGCGAACCAATGATAGTGAAATGGCCGGGCGTAACTACACCGGGTACATCCTGTACGCATCCCGTGACCAGCACAGACTTCTACCCAACCCTACTGGAAATGGCGGGACTCGGTAAGCGTCCGCAGCAACATTGTGACGGTATGAGTTTTGTACCCTTGCTGCATGGGGAGGCATTGCCAAAAGACAGACCACTCTTCTGGCATTATCCCCACTACGGCAATCAGGGGGCATTCCCCGGTGCTGCAATACGACTGGGCACATACAAACTCATCGAATTCTTTGAAGACCA
>JAGLCZ010000443.1 GCA_023145975.1 Candidatus Hydrogenedentota bacterium
GCCTATCGAATGATGATGTCCAGCGTATTACCTGGCTGGTGAAAAACCACATGCGTCTACGTAATTTCCTCAACATGCGAAAGCACCGACGCATCCGCCTGGCTCGCCTCGAAGGTTTTGATGAACTGCTTGCACTGTGCCGTATGGATGCCCTCGCCAGTCATGGCGATAGCAGCTTCATTGACGATATTGAGGAATACCTTACAGAACTCGAAAAAGAGACCCTGCGTCCCAAGCCCCTAGTGACTGGAAAAGACCTGATAGAAATGGGCTATACACCCGGTCCCGAATTCAAACGTATTCTGGAAACAATAGAAACCTTACAATTGGAGGGGCAGCTGATAGACACTGCAACAGCAAAGGCATACACTGTAAACCATTTTTCGCTGAATGAATTGTCAAAGTAAAAACAGCGCTGCACAGCCAGACAGCCCCTGCAACGCCGTTTCATATTCATACAAACTCAGCGGGCATGATGCTCATGAGCGTAACATGCCTCGCAAGGAAGGATGGAATCGGATTTGTAGGGGCGGATCTGTGTGTCCGCCCGAGGATTAAAGCCAAGCCAGGGCAAGAACAATCCCTGTAGGGTTGCCTTGATTGCTAAACAGTTACCTGTACAATACAAAGTTTTACAGGTGACTGCCCCTTGTTACTGCTGTCCCTATTTTACTTGTTAACAAGATAAATTTCTTACCATAAATGAAGGTCACGCTATGGCCGCATGGTGAAATATTGATGCTTTTAACAGAGTTACCCATAACAATCCGTTCAACTTTCTTTTTCGCGATATCCATACGCCACAATCCAGCTTTCTCTCGATCTTTCGATGAAATCCCAAAGGCGATAATGTTACCCGTTTCCGAGAAACAAAAACTAGATGCCTTCCACCCTACTCCAAACAGACTGTTCAACGAAAGTAGTTTCTTCCTGCTATCGGCTCTCCTGTTATATTCCCAAAGTTGTGCGGAATCTCTGGAATCCCCAGGAAACACAATATAAACGATTGAGTCTCCTTTGTCATACGGGCAGTAAAAAACTGAATGCAAATTTGTTTCTGCAATTTTCACATCCGTCACAGAATCCCATGGAGCAAGTGCAAGCATAATGGCCTGGGTCATATTGGTCCGCAGCCCAAAGAAACTCTTATATTCATATGTTTTCTCGTAAATCAGACCAGAATCATCACGCAACCAGACCGGATTTTGATTGAAAATATCTGATGTTGCGATAGCATAGTCGTGCCCTGTACGTATATTGTAAACACGTACCCCTCCTTCCGACCCATGTCGTTTGCAGGAAGCGGTATAAGCCACCTTTTCACCATTCGAAGAGTACTTCACCGCGATGGGTGATTCTCTAAACCCTTCAAGGTGACGTTGCATGAGAATTCCATCTTTCTCATAGGCTTCTATGACTGTCGGGTTTTCTCTATCCAGAACACATAGTACTTTCGTATCCTCGTGGTGGCCATCAATTACAATTATCTCTTCCGCCAAAGAAAGTTTCATAACCGTCTTCGTGGACAATTCCATAACCCTGAGTTCGATATCTCCGGGGGTGAAATGAATCCACGCAAACTGTTCACCATCATTAACCCAGCAATGTTGGTTCAATTTTATTTGGCTATTTTCATCAAACTGTATCGTTTGAAATCCCTCATGTCCAACATAAGGATCAACATGCCATTCGGTCGCGTAGCTACAAACACACAAATAAAAAGAGAACATGCAGGGAATAACCGATGGCAATGAGACCTTCCAAGACATCTTTAATCGACTGTTTAAAAGGAGACTGTAAATCATTCTTTCCTTACTTTCTACCAAGATTGTTTCTTAGATGTACTTGATGAGGTATACCGTAAAAATTAGTAACCGTAATCCAAGACGACTCATAAGTCACTATTAATCAATAATATCATGCTAAAAAAAACGCCTTGTATTTTACCGTCTAATCAATCCGGAAATTAATAGTCAGGATTGCACGTTGTGTAGAGCCAGATTGCTGCCCCCCCCTTGGTATTTCTATTCATGACCCGGTCATTTTCGAAATATGGTCTCCTCGTTTTTTCACTGGGATTAATGGCCTAAGTGCGGCCAAACACCTCAGCGAAATTACTCTCGCGAAAACAGTTCAGCCACTGAATCTTTCATTGATAATCTCAGCCATTTCACTAATGGAAAATGGTTTTCGCAGTATGCCCGCAACTATACTATCGCTTTTCTCCTCCGATTCGGCAACACTCATACCCGTCATAGCATAAATTGGAACGTCACCGATAGAATCATCGTCGTTAAACAATTCCATTGCAGCATATCCTAAAACAGGCGGTGTATCTGCATCTATAAATATCATGTCCGGCTTGATGGCGTGGACTGCCTCCATACCCTGCACAGGTGACGAGGTACATTTACAATCTATCTTACAATAGCGCAGAGATGCTTCAACCCATTCAAGAAACCCCGGATCACTATCCAGCACCAATACAAAAGGTTTCCGTTTAGGCGGCTGATATAACTCTTCCATCACCTTCTCTTCGATGGAATTTGATTCACCTGCTGTTATCTGCCATATTTTTTTTACAATCCGCTCAGCGGTAAAAGGTTTAAAGATGAAATGAAGCGCATCCATTTCATCTACAACCCGAGTGATCACCTCCCCGCCTTCGTTGGTTAACACGATAACATGCGCTGAACAAGTAGCCTGTTGTTTTCGAATCACGCGCAATGTCGTCTCCCCTGCAACATCCGCCGGCGCATCATTTATGACAACAAGGTCTATCTCCGTATCCGCCAGTTGACGCGCAGCCTGATATCCCGTTGACGCAAATTCGACATGACTTTCGTTAAAAGGAGGGAAAGAACATAATGCTTCCCGGGCTTCCTGTGCATCAGCAATAACCAAAATGCGGATGTGTCCAAGTTCGGCAGTTATTTCAGGGGCTACCTGATTATCAAAGAGTGCGTTGGGAAGATGCATGACAAATGTTGTTCCGCTTCCAGACTCACTGCGCACAGCAATATCACCATGGTGGGCATGAATAATATTACGTGCAATCGCCAGGCCTATCCCTGCACCTTCATATTGACGTGTCTTTGAACTATCCACCTGAAAAAATCGTGTAAATATCTTTTCATGATATTCCTTATCTATACCAATACCCGTATCCCTCACTGAAAACACGATGTCCTTCTGGTTTTCGGATACGACACCGACAGTAATCTGTCCGCCCTTTTCGGTAAATTTAACGGCATTATTCAACAGTATTCCAAAGGTTTGACTAAGTTTTTCCCGGTCACCCCAACAGAACAAGGAGTGGTCAGGAATATCCATCTTCACTTCGATCTGTTTATCCATTGCTGAAGGAAGAATGGCGCCTGCCGATTCCCGTACCAATGCGCAGGAATCGTAAAGATTAGCGACTATCTGAATACCCCGAATCTGCATACGACTGAACTCAATCATTTCATTGATATGCGTTAACAAATGGTTTGCATTACGGTCCATAATTTGAAGAGCATTTTTCTGCGAATCAGTAACTTCTCCCAGGGTACTTTCTGTAAACAATTCAATATACCCCTGAATTGTTGTCAGCGGTGTTCGCAGCTCATGACTTACATTCGATAAAAAACTATCTTTGGAACGATCATGTTGACGCAGTTCTTCATTGGCACGCTCAAGATCCCGCGCACGGAGTACCAATTGCTGCTGCATACGTTTTAGATCAGCCACAGGCGTAATCACAAGCGAATAACCGCGTCCTTCAATATCAACCGTCTTAATATAAGCAACACCGATTACTGTGGGCTTCCCTACCCCGACACTATCCAACAGTTCTATTTCCTGACGTAACCCTTTTCCGGGCTGTTCCTCTACCGCCTTTGCAAAAAGATTTAACAGGCGATACCGGTCGGCACCGGAAACGCAATCAAAAATACTACGACCCAACAGGCTTTTTTCCTCTGTTCTAAGAAAAGCCTGCGCCTGTGCATTCGCAAAACGTATTTTGTGATCAAGATCAAGGGTCAGAAACCCCTCGTTCATGGATAGCAGCAACTGACGCAACCGTTCTTCCGACTGATGTAATTTATGCGTTTGCTGTTCAACCTGTTCCTTCAGGTCATGGGCATACTCTTCCACACGTCGCGCCAATTGACGATGCTCGGTGACATCTCGAATCGTTGCCATCGTTAAAGTATGAATACCCTGCTGATCAAATACCGGCGCACCGTTCACTAAAAATATGCGATCCTCCCCATCAACCTTAAACTCAATTTCATATTCCGAAGCAACCCCTTCTCCGCGCCGATCAAGTTGTCGAACAATATCTTTGAGACCAAGCGTCATAGCAAGTTCACGGGCATCATGCCCGATCATTTCTTCGCGTTTCATGCCAAAAACATCCAATACCACCTGGTTTACCAATCGAATCTGACCCTCCGGACGGGAGAGAATAAATCCTTCGGAGATATGTTCCGCTAGAAAACGAAAGCGTTCGGTTATTTCATCAATACCCTCACCGGTTCGCGCCACGCTGCGCAGCACCACAAATAAACCTAGAAAAAGACTCAACATACCGGTGACACGCAAAGTATTTCTGGTGAATTCATCCAGGTACTGAATATTTCTTAAACTGTCAGATAAACCGGATACGCTAAATGCCGCCCCCAATATCAACAAGAGCACGCCCGACAGCATACCCAGACGCTCAAGTGTACTGGTGCGAAATCGTGCCAGAAGATTCCCGGCGGCGTACAACGGTAATGCAACAGATATTATCAACGCTACAGCACGCCAAAGTTGAGTTTCCAGTTGTTGTGAAAAGATTATCCCACCCAACCCGATGAATACAGGTACAACATACAGAAACAATCGACGATGCGCCTCTGCTCCTGTGCTTCTCATGACATTACCTCCCTTGTACGCGACATCAATATAACGCAATCACCGTTCATAGCATCCCTCTACAATAATTTCTTAGCTCGTTGTGCCTGTATAGCATCTCCTGCCAACTCATCACAGCGTTCATTATAATGGTTTCCATCATGTCCACGCACCCAATTCCAAGTTACCTCATGGATCTGCGCCAATCCATCAAGCTGCTGCCACAGTTCCAGGTTCTTCACAAGCTTATTACCGCGACGCCATTGCTTTCGCTTCCAGTTGTGAATCCACTCGGTCATCCCTTTGACAAGATACACGGAATCGGAATGAAGTTTCACTTTGCAGGGATGCTTGAGTGCAGACAACGCCTTAACTGCCGCCATCATTTCCATGCGATTATTGGTAGTCTCATCTTCGCCGCCCGACAATTCCCGAATTTTCTTTCCATAAATAAGTACTGCGCCCCAACCGCCTGTTCCGGGGTTGGGTTCACACCCGCCATCGGTGTATATGACCACTACTTTGGCTGTATCATCCACATCATTGCTCACTTCTTTATTTTCCTTTCGAGACGAACCACATTATATTGTGTATCTTTCCTGACAACAATCTACCCATAGCGTTATACCATAAAATAAGTCATCGTGGGTAATCTGATACATCTAATATTCTTCATTTTTATTGTCCCTCATTTTTTTGTTGCATATTCAATGCGTCTGTGTTAGTATAACTTCAATATATGGTAGTTAGTAATTATTTTTTGTCCATATATTGTGTAGTGGTGTAGATAAAAGTGTGCAATCACTTGAAATCCAATGTCGACGGAATAGGAACGTTACGCTATGCGCATACGATTGGTTTTCGTACCGGGACGTCAAGCACGCTTGGATCTGCTTTGCCCGAAGACCACTCCTCTTATACTCACAGGAATGCTGCGCAATGAAGGTCTATTTGCGGACTACATGGATTTCGGATCACTGGCTGCTTTTTCCTCCCATAAAAAAGATGGGCATTTAGAAGGAGATAACGGGAAGACCTCTTGCCATTTCTGGAACCGTTCCGATCATTCATTCTCCTTCAGGCAAACTGCGGATACGACACAGGATGCTGCTATCGGCACAGCGATACTCCATGCCGCACCTTCCCTGATTGTATGGTATGTGAAAAACCGCGACGACTACCACACTGTAAAATCTATAAGCCGTTATATACGCCAACAAGCTCCTGAAACCCATCAGACCCTTATAGGTCCCTATATTACCTGTTACGGTGCTTCCGCACTGAACAACTTTTCATCTATAGACACCGGCATCACCGGGGATCAGTTATCTGCACTCATTGCCTTGTCCGAAAACATTCACACGCCGGAATCCTGGGGACGCATCCCGGGATTAATCTTTCACAACCGGTCGGGCATTACCTGTTCCACAAAAAATATATATCCTGTTCGTAACCTCTTACCGCCCGACTTCGCAGCCTTCTCCTGTCAAAATGATTGCCCCACTAAACAAGGACAGTTTTCCTTGTACCCCCTTAGTTTTGTATGTAACTATAGCCCTGAATACGGTCTGAAGCCGGGCGCAATTCGTCCGCTGCAAAAGTCGGTACCCCACCTCTTCGATGAAATGCAGACACTGAACACCTGCTATGGTGCAGGCGCTTTTCACATAGAAGCGCCCCATGTTGCCGCCCCTGCCCTTGAACGATTCGCGGACACCTTATTGGAAAATAATTTTATGACTCTGTACAGTCTGGGGGGGCTGACCGAAGCTTTTAGTGCCCCCCTGGCAGATCGACTCTTTGCTTCCGGCTGTCGCGCTGTAGGCTTTCACACGCCTTCGGGCAGCCAACGTCTTCTTGAGGATTTCTATGGATGCAACATGAGTATCAGTGCCCTGCGCGCCACCTTACGCCATTGCCGGGCAGCCGGTTTATTCACCGTGGCACACCTGCGCTATCCCTGCCCGCACGATGACTACCACAGTCGCGCAGAAACAGAGCTTTTCCTCGAAGCCTGTCGCCCCGACGGGGTTACGATTGAAGCACCGGAGTTGATGCCTGAATCAATATGGTTCACCCGCGCCCCCGAATACGGTTTCCTCCTGGATCACCGTAGCTTCCAGCATTGGATTGAATGTTCCCCGAAACAAAGGGGCGCCCCGCCCTATCGTATGCAAGGCTGGAAAAAGGGACATGCAGAAGAAGCGCGGGGAACACTCGAAGCAATGGCAGAAAGTCTGGG
>JAGLCZ010000444.1 GCA_023145975.1 Candidatus Hydrogenedentota bacterium
CCTGCCGTGGTGGTATGTCCCGGCGGCGGCTATGGCGGACTGGCAATAGGTCACGAAGGCTATGATGTGGCACGCTGGCTGAACTGCAACGGAGTGAGCGCCTTTGTCCTGGAATACCGCGTTGCCCCGAACCGGCATCCGGCACCCCTTGATGATGCCCAGGCAGCTATGCGTCTGATTCGTAAGCGTGCCGGAGAATGGGGCATTGATCCTGAGAAACTGGGGATACTTGGATTTTCCGCCGGCGGGCATCTCGCCTCTACCGTATCCACCCGTTTTAATCCCACCCCTGCGGATAAGGAGATTTCCACGCGCCCCGATTTTTCCATTCTCATCTATCCCGTGATCACCTTCCTGCCGCCCTTCGGGCATACGGGCAGCGGTAATAATCTGCTGGGTAAAGATGCGGATCCCGCTCTTGTGAAATCGTTCAACAGCCAGGATCGTGTTACCGCTGCTACGCCCCCTGCCTTTCTGGTACACAGCACCGGCGACTCCGGCGTCCCCTCTGAAAACAGCATCCTTTATTATCAGGCACTCATACGCGCAGGCGTGCCCGCAGAATTACATATCTACGAGCAAGGGGAACACGGCTACGGCATGGGAACGGATGATCCTGCCCTGTCCACCTGGACAGATCTGTGCATCCTGTGGCTTCATAAACGCGGGATTCTATCGGAATAAAACGCTGAAACGGATTAGAATGTATTCCCCCACAGCACACCTGAAGTAACTTTACGGACAGTCGTTTAATCACCCATTTCGTTTGCAAACAAAAATAATCTCTTTCGATGGCGCACCATACCTGAACACATCCTCCGGCGACAGAAACTCTTCCGGTGCCACTTCTACGCAACTATCAAAAATGCCAAGATGGGTATGGTAATCTTTTCCCGGCGCCCAGTAGTGATCGTAAATATCAGGGTTAGGCTCGCCAAAGAATTGCGTCTCTTCGAATGTTGTATTGATGGGCACCATAATATACGCCACACCACCGGGTTTAAGTACCCGATACAATTCTGCTACAGCGGCACGGTCATCTTTTATGTGTTCGAGAACATGAAAACAGATAAGGGTATCTACACATCTGTCCGGCAACGATAATTGCTGGATATCTGATTGAAATGGCGTCCCGTTACCCGCTTGCAACCGCTCGAAAAACAAATCGGTCACAATATAATGGTGACCGGTATTCTGACGCGCCAATATGGCCACATAAGTCTCCGGGGCGACATGGAGGGTAGTCCCCGCAGTCTCCAATAACCGTCGATCATATTGCTTCACATACAAAGAAAATGCACGATGACGGTCATAGGAAAGGCATGCGGGACAAACCATTCGGGGCACCCAGAATATTCCACCGTCAATGGGAATAAAATCGTAGCCGCTCCATCCGCAACAGGGACAAAACACACGCTTTGCGTTAAAATGACCGTTGCAGAAACTGACGAACAGGTTGTTGCAGGCATAGCGAAGATACGCCCAGGACGCCTGCCTGTCTTTACTGCGCAAGCGAGTGCTATACGTTTGGGCTATTGCAAAGACAATCTTCAATACTTTTAATATTTTCTTCAAAAGAAACATGTGTGTATATACAATACTCATCAACGATAACATCGTTGTCCTGATAAAAATAACCGTAATCTATGACACATACTACAGCCGACACATCATACAGGATTCAGAGGATATTTATCCAAATAGCACCTGCGGGGCGTGTTATCCGCCCCGCTGCCTGTAGATCAATTTCTTTGCATGGGGAGAGGTGTCTTTGTCATAATACCGCCATTCACTTCTTTTTTGGGCTTTGTCTCTTTTCACGAAACATTCGCCTAACGTCCTCAATGTATAATTTCAGAAAAACTAAATCCGTAGTCTGGAGTATTTCATGGCATTTTCCGAAAGAAATATCGCAGTATTGATGCTGCACGGCGGCTGTAATATGCGGTGCCTGTTTTGTGTAACCGACAACCGTCTGGAATCCATGACGCTGGAACAATACACGCACACCCTCGATAAGTTACAACGGGAAGGCTTCGATAATGTTGTTCTGGGCGGAGGCGAACCTTTCTGCTGGCCCCACGATGTCGCTGTGGCAGCACGACTCGCCAAAGAACGGGGATTCTGTGTGCAAGTAGGCACGAACGGTATCACCATGCCCGACGACGCTGCCTATCCACACTGGGTAGACCGGTATGTGCTGCCTATGGATGCGGCAGATCCCGCCGTCCATAATTGGATGCGACCCCTGCCCACAAAAACGTATGGACATCATGAATTGATGCACCGCCGTCTGGAACAAATGCGGCGGTATCATCGTTCCGTAACGGTATCCACGGTTGTTTCCCGTGCTAACTTAAACGACATGATCCCTATTGGTGATTATCTCGCTGATTATATCGCTTCCGGCGGCACACTCCACGCATGGCATCTGTACCACTTTATCCCGGAAGGACGGGGCGGCAAAAAAAACGCAGAACAACTCAGCATTTCGGATGCAGAGTTTAATGATGCCGTTGCACAAGCACGTGCGCAGCACTATCCCTTTACGCTGTTCAAACGCCCCAATATGCAACACTCGGCAACGGTTGATTTCTTCTGGTATGAAAAGGGGGAACTCTGCATTGGAAGCGAACGGTGGAGCAACGAAGAAGTCGTATCCTCCCTCCCCCGCTAAGGAAACAAAGCCCTCACTGCTTCGGACGCCGCACATGCCACACCATCTCTGCATGATGCGGTGCAAGTGCTTCCCCTTCGAAGTCGCCCAGTAACGCAATGATCTCAAAACCGGCACGGCACAGCAGATGCTCCATTTCCCTGGGGGTGAACCACGCACGGGTCATGGTAAGTTCCTCTTCCTGCAGCAGATTCCCCTGCTCGTCTTTCTCCTCCATCCAATGACGTTCATGGATACATTGCTCAAAATCATCACGCCACGCCGTATACAGATGATCAATCACAACTTCCTCACCGGGTACAGGAACGCTCTCAAGCAAACGGATACTATCCTCCTGATAAGAAGTCGGAAATGCAAGCAGCCCTTCCGTTTTCGCCATCCATACATTGAAAAACATTTCGCCGCCGGGTTCCAGATGACGAAAGATACAAACCAGGCACGCACTCTGATCAGCAGGGGTCAAACAATGCATAAAAGTTCGATAGGTCATCAATACCAAAGGAAATGTATTTCCCAGGGAGAAATCCCGCATATCCCCTTCTACAAGAGTTATTTTCCCCGGCACGACACCCACTTGTGTAGACTTTTCACGACATACTGCAAGCATCTCCGCTGAATTATCCAGTCCCGTTACCGCAATTCCCGACATGGCTAAAGGGATTGTTATACGCCCGGTACCACACCCGATCTCCAGTACAGCGACCTGCCGCTTAACTGCCTGTCCAAGATAAAATTCCGCCTCGCCGGGCAACCCTTTATGTATCAAATCATAGTACGCTGCCCAGGCATCAAAGTCCGCTATACCGTCTAATCCAGTCTTCATAAATATAATTCCTTTCGATTACAATAGCACACTCATCCCCACCAGATAAATTGCAATACTATGAACGCTAAATCATGTCTGTCCAACAACTATTTTCCAGGATAAATGTTTCTTTGCGAGAAGACTACCCGATTTCCTTTCATTATTGTTAAAATAACGGGCATATTCTGTTGCTGTTTTCTGTTGGTACTTATAATCGTATACTGATGGGTAGGTTCTACCCTTTTCGAAATTTTAAATCGTTACTAAAGTAACAAAAGCGTACAAGGAGTCACACAATGGCTGAAACCACCCCCAACATCATAATTGATGAGTCAAAAATAATGAGTACGTTGGAGGCAATCTCCGAAGATGCTGTTCGTGTACGGGAAGTATTGGCAAAAGCATCTGAAATGAAGGGGCTGGATGCCGTAGAGGCAACGGCGCTGATGTCTATTGAATCCCCTGAATTACTGGAAGAGCTTTTCCAGACCGCACGCCGGGTCAAAGATGAGATATACGGCAAACGCCTGGTACTGTTTGCACCGCTTTATGTTTCTAATCTTTGTGCCAACGACTGCACCTATTGCGCTTTCCGCAAAGGCAACCCTGCTGTGCATCGTCGCGCCCTGAATCAGGAAGAAGTAGCCCAGGAAACCCAATTATTGATAGACCAGGGACATAAGCGGGTATTGCTGGTTGCAGGCGAAGCGTACCCGAAAGCAGGGTTAAAGTACATCTTCGATTGTATCGAGACTGTATATGATGTTAAATCTGAGTGGGGTGAAATACGCCGCGTCAATGTAAATATTGCTCCGCTGGAAGTTGATGAATTCCGGGCACTGAAAGCATGTAAAATCGGGACCTATCAAGTATTTCAGGAAACGTATCACAAAGAAACTTATTCCAACGTACACCTTTCGGGAAAGAAAAGAGATTTTGACTGGCGTATTAATGCCATTAACCGCGCCATGGAAGCGGGCATAGACGACGTCGGTATTGGTGTGCTCTTCGGTTTATATGACTGGCGTTTTGAAACCCTGGCATTGCTGCAGCATATTACGCAACTTGAACAACATTTCGGAGTCGGCTGCCACACCATCAGCGTGCCGCGAATTGAACCTGCAGTAGGCGCAGAGATTTCCGAGCATCCGCCCATGCCGATGAACGATGTAGATTTCCGTAAACTGGTCGCAATTCTACGCCTTACCGTTCCCTATACAGGTCTTATTATGTCCACACGGGAAGATCCGGAAATGCGTCGCGAAACCCTTTCGCTGGGGGTATCCCAAATTTCTGCAGGCAGCCGTACCAACCCCGGCGGCTACGGTGAAGAAGACTACGAAATGAGCCAGTTCTCGCTGGGCGATCACCGCTCTGTTGATGAGGTCGTGCGTGATATCACCTCTATGGGCTATATTCCCTCTTTCTGTACCGGATGTTACCGCATGGGTCGTACGGGACAGGATTTCATGGAACTGGCGAAACCCGGTTTGATCAAGCACTATTGTGAAGTCAATGCCATGAGTACTTTTGTGGAATTCCTCGAGCACTATGCCTCGCCGGAAACCAAGACGGCTGGCGATACACTTGTAAACGAAATTCTCACTGAAATGACCCCGGAACGCCGCAGCCGCACCGAATCACTGGTGACAAAAGTACGCGACGGGGAACACGATGTTTATGTATAATCGGGCAGAAAATGCCCATATGTAGTAACGAATCTCAATAACTTTGGAAGGGAAATCATGCAAAGCAGACATCAGATTTTAGGAGTACATCTCCAGAACCGCGGCGAAAATGCAATACGTGTGCAGCAGCTGTTAACAGAATATGGCTGCTATATCAAAACACGGCTTGGACTACACGAAGTGGACGAAAACTTTTGTTCCACAGGCGGAGTACTGTTACTGGAAATGTTTGGTGATCTGGCAAAATGTGAAGCATTGCGTGACAAGCTTAATACTATTGATGGTGTTGAAGTCCAGGAAATGCTCTTTGATCACGATTGAGGATTTATAACATGCAAACCGACTGTGGATATGACCGATAAAAGCACTCGTACATCCATTGAGAATTGTCGCATTGAAGAAGACAGTCTCGGTGAACTTGCTGTGCCGCGTGAAGCACTTTATGGTATTCACGCGTTGCGCAGCAGGAACAATTTCCCTCTGTCAGGCCGCCCCGTCCATGGCGCGTTAATACACGCCTATGGCGATGTAAAGCTGGCATGTGCCGCTACAAACCATGGATTGGGTTCGTGGTCTGAGCACCCGGCACGTGCCGAAGCTATTTTCCAGGCGTGCCGTGAACTGGGAGCGGGGTTGCTGGATGAGCATATTATTGTAGACGCACTTCAGGGAGGTGCGGGGACCAGCACGAATATGAATGTGAATGAGGTAATCGCCAATCGTGCACTCACAGTGCTTGGCGAATTACCGGGACATTACGACATCCTTTCTCCGTTGGACGATATCAATCTGCACCAATCCACCAATGACACCTACCCGACAGCGTTAAAACTGGCGGCGATACGCCTGCTGCGTAAACTCGAAGAACAATTGGTAGGACTGCAGGAGGCGTTTCAGGAAAAGGAACAGGCCTTTGCCCATGTGGTCAAGGTTGGACGTACCGAATTACAGGATGCCGTCTTAACTACTCTCGGGCGTACCATGAGCGCTTTCGCTGAAGCATTTGCCCGGGATCGCTGGCGCGTATACAAGTGTGAAGAACGGTTGCGCGTTATCAACCTCGGCGGTACTGCGATAGGTACTGGACTGGGAGCACCCAGACGCTATATTTTTCGGGTGTCCGATGCGCTTCGTGAAAATACGGGAATTGGGTTTGCACGTGCTGAAAATATGGTGGATGCCACACAGAATACCGATGTATTTGTGGAAGTATCCGGCATCCTGAAAGCATGTGCCGTTTCCTTACTCAAAATCAGCAGCGATTTACGACTTATGGATTCGGGTCCGGATGCCGGGTTTGGTGAGATTATTCTGCCCAAAATGCAGGCGGGCTCTTCCATTATGCCGGGAAAAGTAAATCCTGTCATACCGGAATCAGTCAGTCAGGCAGCCATGGCGGTTATGGGCAATGATCAGGTTATTGCCCAGGCATGTTCACAAGGTAATCTGGAACTGAACGCCTTCATGCCCCTGATTGCGGATTGTCTCTTATGCAATTGTGAGTTGCTGGTAAATGCCTGTGCGATGTTACGCGAAAAATGTGTATCCGGTGTTGAAGCAGATGAAAAACGATGTCTGCACCATGTAACCGGTGCAACGGCTTCTGCGACAGCGCTCGTTGCAAGCTTCGGTTATAAACGCGCCTCAGAAATTGCGGCACATGCCAAAGCAGCAGACCAATCGGTACACGACTATATTATCGAGCAGGGAATACTTAGCGAAGAAGCCTATACTGCACTGGTATCGCCTGAGGCCGTGTGCAGACTTGGGTTTTAATAACAAAATTAATTAACCAATAAGGATGGCAGCAATGCGCGGCACCCCAAAATCACTGCGATTGCACATAGGCATATTCGGCAGACGCAATGTAGGAAAATCCAGTCTGCTCAATGCCATAACACGACAACAGGTATCCATCGTTTCTGACTTTGCCGGTACGACCACAGACCCGGTGGAAAAACCAATGGAACTGCTCCCGCTGGGTCCGGTACTCTTCATCGACACTGCCGGACTGGATGATGTAGGCGCACTGGGCGCATTACGCAACGAACGCACCCGTGCCGTATTTGATCGGGTAGACCTGGGCGTCATCGTCTGTGAATCCGGGAAGTGGGAAGATTTTGAAGAAGGTATTCTCGATGAATTACAAGAACAAAACGTTCCCATTGTTGTGGTATTCAACAAAAACGATTTGGGCAAACCCAATACCGCCCTTCTTGAATCTCTAGCAGCGCGAAAAATACACACCGTAAATACAGTTGCCTCGGGAAACGAAGGGATCCTTGATTTTCGCCAGGCACTACTGGACGCTGCTCCCGCTGATTTTATTGAGCATCCCGCTGTGCTGAGCGATCTGGTCGGCCCGGGCGAAATGGCAGTATTGGTCGTTCCCATTGATAAGGAAGCACCCAAGGGTCGGCTTATCATGCCGCAGGTACAAAGCATACGCGATCTATTGGACGGTGACGCTTACTGCATGGTAACCAAGGAACGTGAATTACGCGATGCACTGAGCCGCCTGAACCGTCCTCCAAAACTCGTGGTCACCGATTCTCAGGCTTTTTTAAAGGTGGCGGCAGATACACCGCCGGAAATTCCACTCACTGGGTTTTCTATTTTATTTGCGCGTTTCCGGGGCGATTTGACGGCACAGGTGGCAGGTACACTCGCCATTGAAACACTGAAACCCGGAGATAAAGTGCTGATTGCCGAATCGTGCAGCCATCACCCCATTGCAGATGATATCGGGCGCGTGAAAATTCCTCGCTGGCTCACCCAATATGTGGGCGGAAAACTCGAATTCGATACGGTTCAAGGTCATGACTTTGCTGTAGACCTGTCACAATACAAGCTCGTTATCCATTGTGGTGCCTGTGTTACCAACCGCCGCGCCATGTTAAGCCGTATTTTGAAATGCCGTCAGGCAGGGGTTCCTGTCACCAATTATGGACTGGCAATTGCATATAGTCTCGGTATTTTTGAACGCGCCCTGGAACCCTTCCCTGCAGCATTGGAACTATTCCAATCCCACAGCCGAATTAACAAATAGAGTTATACAGGTTTGCCGCCCTGTTAATTTGGCGCAAACAGAACAACTAAAATACTCCTAAAGAAAGAATGCACATGTATACTTCCTTCTTAAATATGCCCCTGGAAGTAATGGAAAGCTGGCTTCGCGAAACCGATGAAACACGCCTTGAAGAACTCTGGGCTGCCGCCAATGAAGTTCGTATCAGCTCTGTCGGCGATGAAGTGCATTTGCGAGGACTTCTTGAAATATCGAATATCTGTGCGCGTAACTGTGCTTATTGCGGTCTTCGCGCAGAAAATAAAAAAGTGGAACGATATCGTATGCCGCCGGAAGAAATCCTGGAGTGCGTCCAACAGGCAAAGAAATTTGGATACGGAACTACGGTAATTCAGGCAGGAGAAGATTATGGCCTCACCCGCGAAGAAGTAACTGATCTTATACGATCTATTAAAAATGAAACCGGACTCGCAGTCACCCTCAGCCTGGGAGAACGCTCCGACGAAGATTTGAAGGTCTGGCGGGATGCAGGGGCGAACCGGTATCTGCTACGTTTTGAAACTTCCAATGCCGAACTCTATGCGCGCATACACCCACCAGCGAAAGGGAAAACGATCAGTGACCGCCCCGCTATCCTGCGCCAACTGAAAACTCTGGAATACGAAGCCGGAAGCGGCGTTATGATCGGCATACCCGGACAAACCTATACTTCCCTTGCTCAAGACATTGCCCTGTTCCGGGAACTGGACCTCGACATGATTGGTGTCGGTCCCTTCATTGCTCATCCGGACACGCCCCTGGGTAAAAAGGAACTACCCTGTGCCCCCGAAGCAGCGCAGGTACCCAATACAGAGCTGATGACCTACAAAGTGCTGGCACTCACCCGACTAGCTTGTCCGGAAGCAAATATCCCCAGTACTACAGCACTCGCCACCTTGAACCTTGCTAACGGACGGGAACTCGGTCTGCTGCGGGGAGCCAACGTACTCATGCCCAATATGACCCCACCCGAATACCGTGCCCTCTACGAAATCTATCCGGACAAGGCCTGCATCCAGGAAACTGCCCGCGACTGCCACGGCTG
>JAGLCZ010000445.1 GCA_023145975.1 Candidatus Hydrogenedentota bacterium
AGAAAGATTTTGGGGATGTTGTGAGTGTGTGTTGCCATGTGTTTTTTGCTATACTCCCGATGGTTTATCGGTCAATATCCCGATGGATTTTTTTGGGTTTATGTGTTTTTCAACAGTATTTTCTTGCCGTGTTCATGAGTTCGAAATACAGATTTATAATGTTTTGAATAATGTTTAGCTGAATAGTGTGTCTGGTTTATAAAATAGTTTTCTGTGAAGGAAAAGTAAATTATGTCAAGGAAGTTGACAGTTATCCCTGAGAAATGTTCCGGGTGTAAAATATGTGAGTTGGCGTGTGCCATCAAGCATTTCGGCGTAAACAATCCCAAGAAAAGTGCGGTGCGTGTTTTGGTTACTTATCCGCACCCCGTGGTGCGGATGCCCATTGTATGCAGTCAGTGCAGGAAAGCACCTTGTGCCGCTGCCTGTCCTGTTGACGCGCTTAGTCGAAGTGATGGGGTGGTAAAGCTTGACAAAGATGTTTGTATTTCCTGCTACCGTTGTATTGAAGCATGTCCTTTTGGTGCGATGTATGCTCATGAGGATTGTATTTATCCTATCAAGTGCGACCTGTGCGGCGGCGATCCGGAATGTGTCAAGCAATGCCCGAAATCGGCGCTGCTGTTTCTTCCTGAGCATTCTTTGGGAAGTTCCAATCGGCTTAATAATGTGTTGAGTTATTCCCAAATGAAGGAAATTGAGTATTCAGAGGAAGGCGAAACCAAGACTATTCGCTATGCCGAAATCGGAAAAGAGGAATTATGAGCGTTAAAGACGGCTATTTTCGAAAATACCTTCATTGTGATTTGAGTGCCGGCACGTGTGATCGCGTACCCCTTTCTGACAAGATCATTGATCAATATGTGGGCGGTCGTGGATTCGGTGCGAAGATGGTATGGGAGAACCTCAAAGCACATGACTTCAAAATTGATCCGCTTGGACCGGAGAATTTGCTTGCTGTCGTGCCGGGACCTTTGACGGGAGTTTATCTTCCCTCTTCCGGGAAACTTTCATTCGTTTCCATTTCTCCTGCCACGGGTTTGTACGGTGATTCGTCTATGGGGGGAGGTTTTGGAGTTGAATTACGCCAGGCAGGGCTGGATTTTCTAACCATTACAGGTGCGGCACCCGAGCTTTCCATTCTATTTATTGATGACGGGGAGCCTGCACAAATTATTCCCATGCCGCAGCTTAAAGGGAAGACCTGTCTTGAAACAGAAGGGATGATCAAAAAGCACTTGAATACTCATGATATTCATGTGGCTTCTATCGGTATAGGCGGTGAAAATCTGGTACGGTTTGCCTGTGTGAATTGTGACTGGAGCCGTAATGCAGGGCGTACCGGTATTGGCGCGGTGATGGGCAGTAAAAATCTGAAGGCCATTGTGGTACGCGGGGAAACGGATCTTCCGGTGGCTGACATGAAGGGGCTGAAACAGGAGACTGATCGCGCTGTACGCTACATGCGTGAACATAAATATTTTCACGTATGGCAGGAGCAGGGATTGATGGGCGTTATTGAGTACGCCAATACCCAGGGGATTCTACCGACCTATAATTTCAAAGCGACCACTTTTTCCGGACACGATAAGATTAATGGCGAGACCATGCTCGATCAATATAAGATCGGGGACAGTGCCTGTTTCATGTGTCCCATGTCCTGTGGAAATATATGCCTGGTGAAAAACGGGAAATATGCCGGTACAGTAACGGAAGGTCCGGAATACGAATCGTGCGCCATGCTGGGATCTAATCTGGGCATTGATAAATTTGATGCTGTTCTCGAAGCCAATCGTCTTTGTGATGAATATGGTATTGATACTATTTCTACAGGCAGTATTATCGGTGCGATTATTGAGGGCTATGAATCGGGTGTTATTTCCCTGGATGATCTTGACGGCCATGAAATCTCGTGGAATGATGATGTCGTTATCCTGGATATGATCCGGAAAATAGCGGTTCG